>JAUSPW010000051.1 GCA_030652635.1 Pseudohongiella sp.
CTCATGCACGCTGGACAGATATTCAAACACTGATTGCCACGCAACAACCCGTCACCTTGATTGCCAGCGCACGACGTGTGCGAACGACTGCGTTCAACCTCAATGCAAGCGTTGCGGGCCATGATCCAGCCTTGCCGCCGGTGGTCGTGATGACGCCCCGCAGTGGTTGGTGGCAATGCGCCTCTGAGTGCGGCGGCGGGATAGCGGCTTTTCTGGAAATTGCCCATGCGCTCAGTTTAAACAAGCCACGCGGCACCGTTCTGTTTACTGCTAATTCCGGCCACGAACTGGGTCATCTGGGTCTGAATCATTTTATGCGGAACAATCCGGCGCTGGCGAATGACGCAGCAGTCTGGATAGATCTGGGTGCGAATTTTGCGGCCAAGGGCTCAGTGATACGCTTACAGTTTTCAGACTACGAGCTCGAGGAGCTTGTCGAGTTGATTTTAGGTTCGCAGCGCTTGGTGCCCGGCCTAAAAACACCTATTGGTAATCGTCCGTCGGGTGCAGTTCAAAAAGTGTTTGATGCGGGTGGACACTTCGTTTCTTTGCTTGGTAGTAATCCGCTGCTCCATCACCCCAACGACGTCTGGCCAGAAGCGGTTGATATTGAAAAGACTACACGCTGGGCAGAGGCGCTTACCGGGCTGGTACTGGAACTGGCAAACAGCTAAACAAGACGCAAACGCCTGTTCTGCTCAATGCTCAGCATCACCAGGGGAATCACAATCATCGCACTGCCCAGCAAGAACCAGAGGTCTGGTACTTCAGAAAACCAGATCCAGCCGATCAATGCCGCCCAGATCAACAGGGCGCAGGATGACAATCACGCCCAAAAAACCGCTGATCACAGCCAGTAGACTCCAACGGGTCAGGCGCTCTTTGAACATCACCACTGCCAGCAACATCACCAATATCGGTGCCAGGTAAAAAACCGCGTTGGCGGTTGCCAGTGGCAATAAGGTCAATGCCGTAATAATGGCGAACATACAGACAAAATTGAACAGGGCGCGTAGCAGATGAATACGTAGCCCCGCCAGCGGTGTCTGCCAGTCAAACTGCCGGTACAGGGGCGACAGCAAGGCCATAATGATCAGGGTGCGCACAAAAATGTGCTGAAAAATCGGCACCTCCGACCCCATGATCTTAACGATTACATCCGCAATGATTGCCATAAAATTACCGGCAACCAGCAGCAGAATGGCGGTGTTGAGATGTTTGGAGGTGCCGGGATGGCCAGTCATGTGATATGCCCGGTTAGGATTCGATAACGCGTTCGAAGTCTGACAACAAACGCGTTATCGAAGAGACGTTATGCTTTTTGCTGACGTAAATACTCGACCAGCAATGGCACCGGCCGTCCAGTTGCGCCTTTTTGTGCTCCACTCAACCAGGCAGTACCCGCGATATCCAAATGCGCCCAATGGAATTTTTCAGCAAAACGCGACAGGAAACACGCTGCCGTGATGGTGCCGCCCTTGGGTCCACCAATGTTGGCGATGTCGGCAAAATTGCTGTCCAGCAGCGCCTGATATTCCTCGTTCATCGGCAATTGCCAGACGTGGTCAAGTGTCTGTTGACCGAGTTCCAGCAATTCTTTTGCCAACGGGTCGTGGTTGCTGAGCATCGCGGTGTTCACCTCGCCAAAGGTGGCAACGGCTGCGCCAGTCAGCGTGGCGACGTCAATGACGGTTTTTGGTTTGAAGCGCTCAGCATAGGTAAGTGCATCACACAGCACCAAACGGCCTTCAGCATCGGTATTCAGAATTTCAATGGTTTTGCCAGACATGCTGGTGACCACATCGCCGGGTTTGGTGGCGGTGCTCGATGGCATGTTTTCAGCGGACGCGATCACTGCCACCACGTTGATGGGCAGGCCCAGTTCTGCCACAGCAGTCATGGTGCCAAGCACTGAGGCGGCCCCGCACATGTCATATTTCATCTCATCCATGCCCAGGCCGGGTTTCAAGCTGATGCCGCCGGTGTCAAAGGTTATACCTTTGCCAACCAGACAATATGGTTTGCTGCTGGCATCGGCCGCGCCCTTGTACTCAATCACGATCAATCGTGATTCTTCTTTAGAGCCGTTACCCACAGACAGCAAGGAGCCCATGCCGAGCTTTTCCATCTGTTTTTCATTTAATACTTTTACTTTGACCGTTTTGTACTTGCCGGCCATTTCGGTGGCTTTGTCGCCCAAATAACTGGGCGTGCAGATGTTGCCGGGCAGGTT
>JAUSPW010000080.1 GCA_030652635.1 Pseudohongiella sp.
TTTATGATGCGGTGCGTGCCGACTGAAATGAGGTCATTCATCACATCGTATCGATTGGCAACGGAATGAAACACCTGGCCTACGCGGCGTGTTTTTTCCGCCGGGCTGACTTGCTCATACCCAAAATGCGTGGTTGATTCGGTACCTTGACGGTCTGATTGCTGCCCGGAATCTGGAATATTGCTCATATCGCCGCCGCGTGTTGCCGAAGTATCCGGCATTGATTTTGGAAAAGATGGAATCCGGCAGGTCAGGCGCTGCGGGAAGGGTTCACAATGTTAATGACTTGTGTGCCGGCTGGCAACGCATCGCGGCTTTTGCCGGCAGTCGCCAGTCTATTCAGATAATCCTGCCACAGACTGTGTTGCTGCGTAGCCAGTTGATAGAGATAGTCCCAGCTGAAAATGCCTGAGTTATGGCCGTCATCAAAGTCCAGGCGAATGGCATAGTTACCCATGGATTCAAGGCCCGTCAAACCCACCTGGCGTTTGCCCGTCTGCAGGACTTCCTGACCTTTGCCATGACCTTTTACGTCGGCAGAGGGTGAATAAACCCGCAAAAACTCTGCGGGTAACTCAAAAACCTTGCCGTCGGCATAAGTCAATTCCAGCAAGGCACTTTTGCGTCGCAGGCGAATGCCTGTTGGTTGCGGTGCGTTTGGCGCGCGGGCGATTTCGTTTTGGCTCATTACAGAATGAACCGGCTGAGATCTTCGTTGCGCGCCAGATCGCCAAGTTGCTTCTCAACATACTCTGCATCAATGACCAGTTCTTTCTGATCACCAACCGCCAGATCAGATGCGCTGAAAGACACTTCTTCCAGCAAGCGTTCCATCACTGTGTGCAGACGGCGAGCACCAATATTTTCAGTGCGCTCATTCACTTCCCAAGCGGTTTTTGCCAGCGACTTGATGCCTTCCGTGGTGAAGCGGATATGCATGTTTTCTGTGCTGAGCAGAGCCCGGTATTGTTCTGTCAACGAGGCATTGGGCTCGGTGAGAATGCGCTCGAAGTCTTCAGCAGTCAGCGCTTCGAGTTCAACACGGATCGGTAAACGTCCTTGCAGCTCAGGAATCAGATCTGAAGGTTTGGACAAATGGAACGCGCCGGAGGCAATAAACAGAATATGGTCGGTTTTTACGCTGCCGTATTTGGTGGTCACCGTTGAGCCTTCGATCAAAGGTAGCAGGTCGCGCAGTACGCCATCGCGTGATACGCCGCAGTGACCGGATTTACCACGATCGGTAACCTTGTCAATTACATCCATAAACACAATGCCGGTCTTTACTGTGGCTTCGACA
>JAUSPW010000087.1 GCA_030652635.1 Pseudohongiella sp.
CGCCATCGCATCGTACCCAACCACATCAACCAGCACATTTGTGGCAGTGTTGTCGCTGATTGTGACGGTAAGTTCGGCCAATCGTCGCAACGTGACCTGCTGAGGGACGGATTCTGTTTGCAGTATGCCCATACCGCCAACAACATCGTCTGCCTCTATTGCAACCTGAGTATCCAGCGTCATGATTCCGCGATCAACCTTCTGCATCAAGGCTGCAATCAACAGTAACTTGATAGTGGATGCCGGCGGAAAGGACGCCTGAGACCCCAGCAAGAGCTCAACATGCGGCGCATCGCTGCTCAGGTCTTTGACGCCAGCCGACATTCTGATGCCTTGTGACGCTGCGCGGTCTATCAGGGTCTGTAATTCGTCTTGTAGTGTTTCAAACGATTGCCCAAACGCAGGGGAATTGACCAAAAAGATTGTCAACAACAGGCAAACGAGTCGGGCATGGGTTGTTTTCATTGGATGATTTCCGGGGCCTTTTGTTTGTCCAGTGTACTAAACATCAACAATTGAAAACATAAGTCAAAAATCCAGTTAACTTCTCGCGCGGTAGAGTACCACTGCAGACGGGTTTACGGCATCATCTGACCAACCGTCAACTCATCAACCATGGCTGGTAAAAATGAACAAGACAATTGTCTCTCTGTTGCTGCTGTTATCACTGAGCGCCTGCTCCGACAATGCCACTGACTCAGCCCAACAAACAAGCCCTGATCCAGTGCCGCTAACAACCTACGACCTGGTACTCAGAGGCGGCCTGCTTTTCAGCGGTGCGGATGAACAACCGGTCGAAGGCGATATCGCAATCAATGGCCGGTTGATCGCTGCCACAGGGTCATTAGGCAACTATGAGGCCACTACGGTCATTGATGTCAGCGGTCTCGCTGTCATGCCGGGATTTATCGATATTCATAGTCATGCGTTGTCGGACAATCTGGATGAAGGCATTTTTGGCTGGCCAGATGCAGAAAACCTGATTCGTCAGGGGGTGACAACGGTGATTGGTGGCAATGACGGTGGCTCGCCACTGCCGCTGTCTGACACCTTTGATGCCATCGCAGCACTGCCGTCTGCGGTCAACTTTGGCAGCTTTGTTGGTCATGGTTCCATTCGTGGTTTGATTGTTGGTGAAGATGACCGGCCTCCGACCGACGAGGAACTTGAACGGATGCGCGAACAGGTAGCACTGGGCATGCAGCAAGGCGCCTTTGGTTTGTCGTCCGGTTTGATTTATACGCCCGGTCGTTTTGCCGCCACAGAAGAAGTGATTGAGCTGGCAAAAGTGGCTGGTGAATATGGCGGCATGTATATCAGCCACATGCGTGAAGAAGGTCTTGCCCTGTTGGACAGCGTGGCAGAAACCATTCGTATTGGTGAAGAAGGCGGTTTGCCAACACAACTGACTCATCACAAGGTGGTTGGCGCGCCCATGTGGGGCAAATCCACTGAATCACTGCGGCTGGTAGATGAGGCAATCGCGCGTGGTGTGGACGTCTCCATTGATCAGTACCCCTACACAGCGTCATCGACTAATCTGCAGATCCTGTTCCCAGGCTGGGCACTGGATGGTGGCCGCGAGGCACTGCTGGCACGCATGGCCGATCCTGCTCAACGAGCGCGCCTGCGCAGTGACATTGTGTACAACATAGAAGTTGACCGCGGTGGCGATGATCCGGCAAACGTGGTGCTGGTGGGTTGCCCGCACGACGCCAGCCTGAATGGTTTGAATCTGAGCGAGGTGCTGCGCCGGCAAAACCGTGAGGCGAGCAAAACAAATGCTGCAGAGTTGTTGATTGAACTGGTTGCCGCAGGCAATTGCAGCGCGGTGTTTCACGCCATGGTTGAAGACGATGTGCATAACATTATGCGTCATCCACGCACCATGATTGCCTCGGATGGCGGCATAGAAGGTCCTTCCGACCGCGCGGTCCACCCGCGAAATTACGGAACATTTGCACGTCTGATTGGCCACTACGCCCGCGATCTAGGCGTCATTCCTGTGCACACCGCGATCCACAAAGTCACTGGTATGCCGGCAGATCGCCTGAAGATGCAGACCCGCGGACGCCTGCAAGTCGGAGCGATTGCTGATATTGCCGTGCTGGACATCGCTGAGGTTCGCGAGCTGACCAGCTTTGCGGATCCTCACCAGTATGCCGAAGGCGCGGTGCATGTGTTTGTGGGCGGACAGGCTGTTTTATTGGACAATGTTATGACAGGAACTCGGCCGGGAGTCATTATCAAATCAACCGATTCACAATAACACCCGACCCATTTTACCTTTTCAGCTCAGGAAAAAGCCCACCAGACAGCCTTTGGAATCAGGGATGTCGTTGATATTGACCGTACCACCCGCCATCACCGTATCCAGTGCATCACGCAGGTAGTTGTGCTCGGTATTCACGCGCTGTGTCTCGTAACCCAGTGAATCATCAATCGGGCCACGGAACAGCACTTTGCGGGTACGTGGATCAATGATAAAGACTTCCGCCGTACGCTCTACACCCAACGAGCGCGCCACGGACTGGTCAGCGTCTTTGAGAATGGGAAAGTCAATTTTGAAGTCTTCCGCTTCTTTCGCAATACGCGGGATATCGTCCTGAATAAAAGAGTTGAGCATCAGGAATTGAATATTTTTAGGCTGGTAATCATCCCGGATTGACAGGAAGGTCGGCACGGACAAGCGCGCGATCGGGCACCCGGATCCGTGGATGTACATCACCACAAAATCCTTGTCGGTATACTCTTCCATGGTATGGGTGACGCCACGATGATCTGTCAGTGAAAACTCTTTGATGGTTTTCAGATAGTCATCCGCGTTGCCAGCGGCAGCAAACAACAGCAAAAACGGCATTAATAGCAGTGCTGAAAATCTTTTCATGGTCGCGCTCTCTCTATAACCCATTTGTACACGTGAATTATGCGCGCTAAAGGGAAATCTTGCCTGCGACATAGTGACGCAGGCAAGAAATCACAAAACCTCAGCGCTTGACGCGTGACTTGTACTCACCGGTCAAGGTATCGATCTCGATAAAATCACCGATTTCGCAGAACGAAGACACTTGCAGCTCGTGGCCATTGTTCAAGCGTGCAACCTTGGTTACTTTGCCTGAAGTATCACCACGCACTGACGGTTCAGTGTAGGCAATCTGACGAACGATATTTTTGGGCAGGTCTACGGAAATCACCTTAGTGCCGTAGAACACTGCCTGACAAACGTCTTCCATACCATCTTCGATGTACATCAAGACGTTTTCAAGGTCGTCTTTTTCGATTTCGATCTGTTCGTAGTCTGAATCCACAAACACATACATCGGATCAGCAAAGTAGGAATAGGTGACTTCTTTCTGTTCCAGAACGATGTATTCCAGTTTGTCGTCACACTTGAACGTGGTTTCAGTCTGCATGCCATTCAGGATGTTCTTCAGCTTCATTTTGTTGATCGCTGAGCTGCGGCCGGCGCGGTTGAACTCGTTCTTCTGGACTTTCCAGGGCGACCCGTCAATCATGATGACCTGGCCGGGTTTGATTTCTTGTGCGGTTTTCATGGGTGAGCACTCAATTTAAAAAGGGTTTCAAAATTCACCAGATTTGTTGCCAAATCAGGCATTACAGCCAGTTTTTTCTGCCATTTCCGGCCATGCGACTGCAAGCCTGAAAGTTGAGGGCGCAGATAATGCCATAATTCGCGGCAATCTTCACCCTGATTCCAGCCATTTGAGAACGCGTGCCACGCTTTTCTGGCGTCATTTTCCAGCCCATCAAGATACAACTGCTCAAATGCCTGTAACTTAAGCATGTGCACCCCATCATCCTGCGGGTAAATATGCCAGATCATCGGACGTGCTGCCCACTGCGCCCGCACAAACGAATCTTCGCCTCGTACAAGGTTAAAATCACACAGACTGAGCAAACAGTCATACTCCTCCTGTGATCGGAACGGCAGCACCACCACCGTCAACGCACCGCGACTGAGTACATTGCCAGCCACCAATTGAGGGGTAGAAAAGTACGCCTGAATGCCATCAAGGCTTTTGCCTGCCGGCACAAAACAAATCACCGGTTGCTGCTGCTCCACCAGCGCATCCAACCAGGTTGTCAGCGCTGGCGTGTGGTAACTGAACAAGGACACCAACAGTGGATTGTCGCATGCGAGCGGTTTCAACCCTGCCAGCTGTATCAGTCGCTGACGCAAATCGGCGTGTTGCTGCCAGTGTGCGTGTTTGTTTATCAGATCGGTTTCACGCAACAGCCCGCCCGTGCCTTGCTCAAAACCCGGAAAAAAGAATACTTTTTTGACCAAGTGAGACACGTTTTGTGGTGACGTCAATCCATGACAATCTTTCACCCAGGATTCTGCGCTGAGGTATTCAAGATTGAGCCACAACAGTGGTTTTGACACATCGACTAACGCCTGCTTTACCGCATCGGGCAATTCACAGCCAAACGCTTCGATAATGACGTCAGAGCTGGCAATGTGTTGGTCAAGCGAAAACTGACTTTTCCACGGTCTGGGCCACTGACGAATACACACACCGTCTGCCCAAAGAATATGCGAGCTCGATAAAAGTGCAGCCTGATCAAACGCTGGACACTGTGCACTGATAAACCCGGACAAGGCGGGCCAGTCATCTACCCAAAGCTCAACGTCCAGCCTGTGTTCGTTAACCAATTGCCGCGCCAGGCGCCAGCAAACCCCAATATCGCCAAAGTTGTCGATCATGGAACAAAATATCGTCCAGCGTGCTGTCATAATCGTGGTAACACTATTTCGACCCGCAGACCGCTGTGCGGGGTGCCGTTCAGGTTGCTTATCAAGACCTTGCCCCCATGAAGCTGCACAATATTCTGAGTGATGGCAAGACCCAGCCCTATACCACCACTGTCGCGATTTCGCGAACTATCAAGTCGGTAAAATGGTCTGAGAATGTTTTGCAGTTCACTCTCCACGACACCCGGCCCGCGATCCTCAACCACAATCCGCAGACAATCGGGTTCGACCTGGCAGCTGACCCATGCTTCCTCACCATATTTGATCGCGTTATCGATGAGGTTCTGAAAACAACGGCGTAGCGATACAGGCCTGCATGTGATCAAGACACTTTGCTCTTGGGTGGAAAAATGAACCGGATACCCTTCTTCCTGCAGATCACCGATCATGCTCTCCAATAGGGCAATTATGTCGCTGCGACGCGTTTTTTCATTTGGCTCAACTCCCCTGACAAAATCAAGCACTGACTCAATCATATGCCGCATGTCAGAGACTACCCGCAGCATACCTTCACGCTCATGCTCGTCGTCCAACAACTCTGCGCGCAGTTGTAACCGGGTCGCTGCCGAGCGTAAGTCATGAGAGATTGCACCAATCATTTCTCTTTGCCCGACCACGAGCCGTTTCAAGCGAGCTTGCATACGGTTAAACGCCCGCGCGGCACTTGCAACCTCGGATGGCCCACGTTCATCCAACGCAGGGGCGTCCAGATTGGTTCCGATGGCATCAGCAGCATTTGCCAGATACCCCAGCGGATTCAGCACTTTGCTGATCAGGTGCCAGCCAACCAGCAGGCTTGCCAGGCTCACTACCAGGAAATACACCAGCATCATGTCTCGAAACAGAGATTGTGCTTCCGGCAAGATCGCGCGGAATATCGCCTGCTCTCCATCCGGAAAGTCAATATACACAAGCGCATCCAGACCTGAAACTGAGCCAATCTGGGGGTCTGCCAGGCGATGATCCGTACTGACATCCACCACACACACGCTGGCATCCAATCCCGGGTACAAGGTGAACCAGTTGTCCAGACGTTCTGTTATCCGGACGGAAAAGTCGTTTTGTTCACAATTGGCATCCGCTGACTGAATCACGCCGGGATACATAAACAAGAATTGTGTCTGCGCAGCTGCCAGTATCTGGGCGCGATCTGACTGAGGAAAGCGCTCTGCAAGATCAACAATACCAATAATTCGGTCTGCCAGATCCACTGCCTCAGTCATCAGAACAACTCTATGCCGATTAGACTCGTATACCATCAGACTGAGCAGATGGGATACCGTAAAAATGGCAGTCAGCACCAACAGTGCTCTCGCCCTTAGCGTGAGGAAGCGATTGCTGACTAATGCCGGCATTACCATTACACAGGCTCTACAGCAAACGTAAAGATGTAACCCTTGCCCCATGATGTCTTGATGATCTCGGGCTGTTTTGCGTCGTCTCTCAGCTTGCGGCGCAGGCGACTGATGTGGGAATCGATGCTGCGGTCAAATGGTGCAACTGAGCGACCTTTGGTCAGATCCAGCAACCGATCGCGCGATAATGGTATTTGTGGATTCTGAACAAACGCCAGCAACAATTCTGTTTCGCTTGATGACAAGGCGATAACAGAGGATTCACTGTCGACCAGCTCCATCTGTGCTGGCCTGAAACACCAGTCGCCGAACAGGAAATTGCCCTTGACGCCACTGACGCGCCGCTGGCTGTTTTGCGCCCGCCGGAACACCACTTTTACCCTGGCCATCAGTTCCCGCCGCCCGAACGGTTTGACGATGTAATCGTCTGCCCCTAACTCGAGGCCAACTACACGATCAATTTCCTCGTCTTTTGCGGTCAGCATGATCACCGGCGGCATAGCCGGATCAGACTGCAGGGTTCTGCACAATTCGAAACCGTCTCGCCCAGGCATCATCACATCCAGTAAGATCAGATCGAACCGTTCCTGGGCAAGCCGTGCAAACATTTCATCGCCGTTATTGGCAACAGAGCATCGGTAACCTTCTGCAAGAAACAATTTGTGCAACAGTTCACGAATATCTTTGTCATCATCGACTACTAAAACGCTATGGCTGGTTGTCATACCCCCTCCTCTTCTTCAAACCGGCGCAATCTATCGCCGTACCATGCACACTTAGTTGCAATAGTGCCATACTTTCTCACATTATTGATGTGAACATCAGCTATCAGCTCGAAGCGGGGTGTTAATCATGAAATCCGGACTACTGCCAGCGATCGCTATAAATTCCATAGCCATGTTGATCTCGTCTGTTCTCTATTTTAGTGAGGGCATTGATAATCGTGGCATCGAGCAACAACCAGAAGTCACACAAGCCAAGGAAGCCTTCCAGCAGCGCGCAGAGCGCACCCGGGCGGCAGCCCTGATCAATCGTGTGACGACGTCGTAATCGGCGCAATCACACGGCGGAAATCGATGTCGGCATAGCGACGGGGCACCACTGTTACCCCTGATGCGTTGTGAGCTATTCATTCCATCAGTCAATCGCTCGTCACCGCACCCGAGGCTGTGTTGCAGGCAAGGTTGCATCCGTCAAGAACCCGGACTATTCAGCCTGAATTATTCAAGCACCTTAAAGAACTCGCGAGCCAACCAATAACACGACAAGAATGATGCTGACCCACAACAGCATGCTGCCGGTCGGCCACGTTCTCGCCAGTGGCCCATCAGGCCCATGGAATCGCATCCACCACGCAGGAAGTTGCCGCATGGGATCAAGTATCCGGACACGCGCTCCGTCGGACAAATTCTTCAGCAAACCTTCAAAACTGCGCCATGCAACAGGCCCGAGTTTGCGATAGAAGAAATCAACATCAAGGCTGATTGTCAGAGTACGTTTCATCAAAGGCAGGGTCACAAAAAACGCCAGACCCGCAAACAGCAACAATTGTAATTGAGATACCAGGTGATCGGCCGTATACGGCACGTAGTCAACAGCGAACGGAAGGAATCTGTACAGCAGTTGCGGGAACACACCAATAATCACGCACGCAGCAGCAAAAATAATCATTGCAGCCTGCATATTCCAGGACGGATCTTTGGGGCGCATGCCTGAATCTTTCTGGAAGAAAACGAACCACGGAAACTTGATACCGGCATGCAGGAAAACACCGGCTGAGGCTGCAACCAGGCAATACCACACAAATGCCATCTCCCCGTATGCAGCACCCTGACTGATCATGGATTTAGAGATAAACCCGGAGGTGTAAGGGAAGGCAGAAATCGCCAATGCGCCGATAATGCCGCACACCGCTGTTACCGGCATTGTCCGGTACAGACCCCCAAGATCAGTACATTTACGTTTACCCGTCTGCACCATCACCGCGCCTGCACTCATTAACAACAAGGCTTTATAGATGATGTGTGCAAATGCGTGAGCGGCCACACCGTTAAGTGCAAGTTCGGTTCCGATACCGACACCAACCACCATAAATCCAACCTGGTTGACGATCGAGTAAGCCAGGATCCGGCGCATATCATTTTCCATCAACGCAAAAATGATACCGTAGAAAATCATATACAAACCAATCCAGATCAATACAGACTGGCCGGGGAACAGCAGCCACAGAGCAAGAACTGCTGTTTTTGTTGTAAATGCTGACAGGAACACTGAGCCGGTCGGGCTGGCCTCCGGGTAAGCATCCGACAACCAGGCTGACACCGGAGGCGCTGCCGCATTAATCAGGATACCAATCAGGATCATCCAGGAGGCGAAACTCTCAAGGTGCATTGCAGCAATTTGAATCGAGCCGGTTTCAACGGCCACACCCTCAATACCGATCTTGAGAATGATGCCCCCGATCAGATGCATTACGCCGTATCGGATACCTGCACGACGGGAAGCTTCAGTACCACCACACCAGACCACAACAGTCGAAAACAGCGCCATGAATTCCCAGAACAGGAACATGGTGATCAGATCACCTGCAAATGACACACCGACGGCACCAGCCGCGTACGCCATTGCTGCCGAAAGCTCGGTAACCCTGGCATGCTTGAATGCAAATAATCCGCCAATCATGCACATGCTTGCAAAAATGGTGGCGAACAGGCGCCGGACATTACTCGCCTCAACCAACTCAATTTCGTAACCCAGGAAGCGGGCGGTCAACAACACGCCATCGTCGAGATTCCAGATCATTAACAAGGTGAGCGCAGGTATGGCGACCAATACAATTGGACGCACGCTCGAACGCACCAGCGGCACCAGCAACGCGCCGAGAATCAAAATAAATGCTGGCGTGAACATTAAATCAGAGATCGTCATAATACGTATCCGGTCGTTTCAGGAACACGCCGAGCAGTTTTGCAAAAACCACCATGGCCAGACAGCTGACAAAACCAAAAATGGCATAAAAACCAAAAAAGCCATCCAAAGTGAAATAGTCATGCAAGTGAATAAAAATCTGGGCTATCACTGTCAAGGCCAGGATGACACCAAAGATCCACCAAAGCAGTCGTATCGTTGACGGGCGCACCAGCCAATGTGGTTGACCATTTTCAAGATCAGGAACAGCTACTCGTGGCACATCCACGTAGTACGGATCATCGGCCTGTGCCGAGACCCGGGTATCTTTTTTATTGCTCATTTATGACCATTCCTCTCACAATCTGACTTTCCAGATCCAGTACCGGCCCGTTAAAGAAGAAGAACAGGATAGTCAATGTCGCTGTAAAACAAAGCGCTACAACCATCGAGACAGGTGCTTCCTGGTGATCATAAGCCGGGGCCACGTCTTCCTTCTTGAAGAAAGCGTTAAATATGATTGGCAAAAAGTACGCGGCGTTTAATGCGGTGGAAATAGTCAGTACGGCCAGCACAAAATAATTTTCGAGCTGGAAAGCACCCGCAATAATAAACCACTTTGAAACAAAACCAGCGGTAGGCGGCACGCCAATCATCGACAGAGCACCCACTGCAAAAGCAACCATGGTAAAAGGCATACGATACCCGATGCCATTAAGCTGTGTAATTTCAGTCTTTTTGGACGCAACGTAAATCGCGCCCGCAGTAAAGAAGAGGGTAATTTTTGCGAACGCATGTGCTGCGATATGAATGGCAGCACCTATTTCCGAAAATGGCGCAAGTGCCATGGTCGCCATCACAATATAACTAAGCTGGCCTATGGTGGAATATGCCAGCAAGCGTTTTATATTGGTCTGACGGAGTGCGATACACGAGGCTGCAACGATTGTGAACCCCGCGAGGTAGACTGCT
>JAUSPW010000106.1 GCA_030652635.1 Pseudohongiella sp.
TACCGGCTGGGTGACATCATGTCGGACTACTGGGTTAATTTTGCTCACAACGGTGTGCCATCCGCACCCGGGCAGCCCGAATGGAAACCTTACAGCAATGCCGAACGCAATTATTTACTGTTTGGTGCACAGGTCAGTGCCGAACAGAATTTGCTGCCCGATAACTGGTCGCTGTTTGACCGAGTGATGGATCGTCGTCGTTAAGCATGGTTTTTAAAATGTGCGCGTAACAGTTGGGCCAGCGCAGACGCTGCTGGCCCGACACAATCTCCCGAGGCGGACATCATCAGGTACATGGGCAGACGGCGTTCCGCGCCCAGACTCAAGGGGAGTTCCTTCAAAGTGCCTGCCTCCAACTCCTTTTTTACCCAGTCATAAGGCATAAAACCAAACGCCAGACCAGCCTTGAGCACTTTCATACTGGTGCTGAAGTGACTGACAGTCCAGCGTTGTTCGGAGCCCAGCCAGCCAGCATCCTGCACGCGTCGATGCCCGCTGTCCCGGATGACAACCTGACGCCAGCTTCTGAGTTCAAAGTCATTGATGCCAGCTTCCGAAGGCGATAAAAACAAGGGGTGGTGGGGGTGTGCTACCGCAATCATTCTGATCACATTCAAGGGCACACCGATGTGCCCGACCGGCACCTGGTTGCCGATCACAATATCCGCTTTTTTCTCCAGCAAGGCTTCTTCTGTGCCCGAGAGCTGTGTTTCCAGCACGCGCAGTCGCGTCATCGGAAACATTCGCGAAAAACTGTCCAGCACGGGGATCAGTTGCCCGGGTTCCATCAGGCCATCCACGGCAATGATCACTTCCGGTTCAATACCTTTGGCCAGTTGCGAGGCGGTATGTTCGGCAGCAAGGGCCTGCTGCAATAATTCAGTGGCGCGCCGGTACATGACTTTGCCTTCTTCGGTCAGCACGGCTTTTCGTCCTGACAATTCAAGCACAGGACTCGGAAGTTGTTCATTCAGTTTGGAAATGGCATAACTGACGCTGGACTGACTTTTATTGAGCGCCTCGGCGGCGCGCGCAAAGCTGCCTTCGTCCACAACCGCTTTAAACGCGGCCCACTGTTCAAGACTGATACGGGGGGATTTCAAGTGCTTTATGCTCCCTGCGCGTATTTGCGCGGCAACTGTTCGGAAAACCTGATCAATCAAAGCATGTTATTGCATCATGATATCTGATTTATTGCTTAGAATGGCAGTATTGAACTTGGAGGTTAACAACATGAATATCAAATCAGTCGAAGAAATCATCAATGCACGCCCCTCGTCAGACGGAGACGGCGTCAAGTTGCTGCGCGTGTTTGGCGGCAGCGGCGATCCGGCGCGCTTTGATCCGTTCCTGATGATGGATGAGTTTGGCTCGTTTGATCCCAATGACTACATTGGCGGATTCCCGCCACATCCACATCGAGGTTTTGAGACCATTACCTACATGCTGGAAGGCAGGATGGAGCACCAGGATCACATGGGTAATGTCGGTGACCTCAAAAGTGGCGATGTACAGTGGATGACGGCCGGATCGGGCATTATTCATTCGGAAATGCCCAAGCAGGCTCAAGGGCGTATGCGCGGTTTTCAGGTCTGGCTGAACCTGCCTGCCTACAGCAAAATGCAATCACCGGCGTACAGTGATATCCCTTCATCACGCATTCCGGTCATTCACATCAGCGATGTCACGGCCAAACTGATTGCTGGTTCTGCCCGACTTGATGAGCACTTGCTTGAAGGGGCAGTGAGTCGGCCCGATACCGAGCCTGTGTATCTGGATCTGGTGTTTTCTGAAGCACTTACCTCACATGACATCTCGCTGGTCGCTGGCACCACCACATTGATCTATGTTTACGAGGGCGGTGTTACTCTGGGTGATGCCGGGACGCCGGTCAAACGTGGCCAGTTGGCGCGATTGCAGCGAACCGGCGACACTGTGCGCATTACGCCTCAGACGCCTGACACACGCGTGGTGCTGCTATCCGGTAACCCCTTGCGCGAACCTATCGTGCAATATGGCCCGTTTGTCATGAATACACGCCAAGAGATTGAACAGGCGCTGGATGATTACAAGCGGGGCGTATTGGCAACTCGCTTCTAAAAATTCCATAAAGGAATATAGATAGTATTAAATATTCTTTAATGGAATAAGTGGGTCGTGATTATACTTGCGCACTCTGAACTTGAGCGGGCAATGACATGGATTGGCAGGCGTGGTTATCACTGGGACTGACGGTGGGTGTGTTAGCGGTGTTGATCACAACACGGCTGGCGCCCCACGTGGTATTGATGGCGGCACTGACCATGCTCAGTGTTGCGGGTGTGTTAAGTCCTTCCGAGGCTTTATCCGGGTTTGCCAATAGCGGCTTGATCACGGTCGCTGCGATGTTCGCGGTTGCCGCGGGCCTGCATGCCTCTGGTGGTATTGATTTGCTGGTGAATCGATTGTTGGGCAAACCAGTAAGCACACAATCGGCGATTATCCGATTGTTGCTGCCCGTT
>JAUSPW010000151.1 GCA_030652635.1 Pseudohongiella sp.
GGAAACGTGTTTTCCAAAATTGTGACCATTCATACCGAGGCCAGCTGACACTTTTCGTACAAAGTCTCAGGTGCAATATCGGCACCATTTGGCCAGGCAATCGTACCACCTTCGATGCGTGCCTTGCGGAAGAAACTCAGATCACGCAAGGGCGCAAAGACCGGCCCGCGATTCAAATATTCGGAGAAATCCACCCGGCCTGACACGCCGTCATCAAAAGAAATCAGGAAGGTGTGCCCGGACAGATACTCAATGCTGGCGACTTCGTTAAGATTCCACATATTCCGTCTCACTCCAAGGGACTGATTAAATTGAGATCACTCCCATTCTGCGCCAATTCCCAGTCTGCGTGCAATTCGTCAACATGCAATGCGATCTACTGCCTTGAGAAGAGCACGCCAGCATTGTTGGCAGTGATCCTGTAATGGGTCTCCCCGAGGTGGGAACAAGCCATCTGGCTAGTTGATAAGGACTGTCGGACGGGGGACACTTGCCAGGACTACGTCCCTGACGTATAGTCGAGCGCATGTACACGATAATAGAAACCCCCACGTTTGTAGATGACGCCAAACAGCTTTGGTCGGAGGAAGAGCGCGGAGCATTCTGTGCCTGGCTTGCCGCCAATCCAGAGGCGGGCTCAGTAATTCCCGGAAGTGGTGGGTGTCGGAAAGTGCGCTGGACGAGATCTGGATCTGGCAAGCAGGGTGGTGTAAGAGTTATTTATTTCACAAGAATTTCAGAGGAGGAAATCTGGCTTCTTGTTATCTACAGCAAAGCGGTAAAAGGGAACATACCCGCACACATTTTGAAGTCTGTACGGGAGGAATTACAGAATGACTAAGTACGTCGATACAATGAGCGGAGAAGAGCTTGGCAACAAGCTTCTAAAATCGATCAAGGAAATGAAAGCCGGAAAAGCTGCACGTGTAACTAAGTTTGCAGCAAATGAAGTCGCCTCTGCGCGGCTGAAAACGGGGTTGTCGCAAGCCGAGTTTGCGCAGGTATTGCAGATTTCTGCTCGAACCCTTCAAGAATGGGAACAAGGTAGGCGGTCGCCATCGGGTGCTGCAAAGGCCTTAATTCAAATTGCATTCCGTCATCCTGAGATCATCAAAGAAGGTTTGACATCGCAGCGCTAACAATCAATTGCACACAACCAGCGGAGCTAGCGCGTGAATACGGGCGTCAACCGCCTCGCAGAGGAGTGTGAACTGAAAAGACGTTTCCGCGGAAACGTGTTTTCCAAAATTGTGACCATACAGACCGAGGCCATCTGACATTTTTCGTACAAAGTCTCGTGTGCAATAACAGCCATAGAATTTTAGGCCGGTAAAAGCCCGGTGGGAGCGCCCTTCGTGCCCCAGCAAGCTCCCAGTCACCAGCAAAAACAACGGGTTATGACAAGTGCATTTACTTGGAGCAACGGACAGAGGATCCGTACAAACTGGCGTTATGCGGCCTTCTTGCGTCCAGCCTCTGTCAGAGCGTACAGCCGGGTCTTGCCGGGCACCCGCTGCACAAGGCCCTCTTGCTGCAGAACCGCCATCAGGAACCCAGCAGTGTTCACGCTCTTGCCTTTGAACAATGCCCGGAACTGGACGGAGGTAATCTGCGTGTGTCCATTGCAGACGCCATAGATGGCAGGCCAGCTGACCCACTCGCCGGAGAAGAACCCGCCAGCATTGTTGGCAGTGATCCTGTAGTGGGTCTCCCCGGCTTCATCATTGCCGATCTCATAACCGAGGACTCCTGTGCCGGTGAGACTGGTGGTTTCTGCTGACTTGATGACGTTGATGTTGAGCTCTGAGGGTTGTTCCTTTGATGGCTTGATTGGGGCTGGTTTGGCAGGGGACTTGGCTGGGGATTTCTTGGTAGATGTGGCTTTAGCTTTGGTGCTCATGGGTATACTCCATCTGGCTAATTGATAAGGACTATCGGACGGGGGACACTTGCCGGGACTGCTGATTCGGGCTACTGTCCGGGGAGTTGAATCAGAGGTATGAATCTGATTCATATAAGATGGTGAAAAAGCCGCAAGGCTCGGGGTGGGTGTGATTGCTAGGAATCGCGCATGCGCAGAAATTGAAATCTAACTTCCAGAGAAATGTGTGAGAAATAGTAAATGCAACTTAAGTTGTTCAATCGAACTTGCAAAGCAACAGCTTATAAATGGCGCGCATGCAGAGGTTTTAGGCTCTAAGGCGATAACATGACTCAAATAGAATTTAAAGGCCCGTTTAATTTTTATGACGTGAATTCAATATTCAGCGAATCAACGGCAACAATAAATGGCGTATATTTATGGTGTGTAAAGATTAGCGATGATGTTTATCGCGTCCATTACGTTGGCGAGGCTGCAGACATAAAGAAAAGAATGCGCACACATCTAGACTTTCTGCTAGGGGGGAGGTACTCGGGCCACTGTATTGATTCACTAAAGAATAACAAGTTAGTAATAATGCATAGAGCTACAGAAGGTATGATCCCAAGATTTTCACATCTTGATTCGAAGGCGTTTAATCAAGAGTATTCAAAAAAATTATATGTTTTCTATGCGGAAATTCCAATCCTCGAAGATACATATAATACAAAGTGGTTAAGATGTAGATTCGAAACTGGAATTATTACGCATATTGAGAATCAGGGTGAGAACATAATTAGTGTTGCTCATCGCCGATATTGGAAAGGCAATAAAGAAGAATTTAGAGCCCATACAGGAAAAGTTAGAATCGAATCACTTAGCGATGAGTTGATTATTGTTTGATATAAATTTAGTAAAAATGACAAGACAATTGCATCACTCACAATTGAGGAAATATGTATGTCGAACGAAATTGAATTGCCGAGAAATTGGGTTTGCGATGGACGAGAACTGAAGCCAAAAACAGGTTCCGTTATTTCGAGCACTTGGATTTTCGACGGAAAGGAAATTAAGCCAAAGACAGGAGCAAGTATTTCAAACACCTGGCTCTGGGATGGTAAGGAGCTAAAGCCAAAATCCGGTGCTTCATTGACAAATACTTGGGTAGTTGACGGCCAGAAAATCAAGCCTAAATCTGGTGCAAATCTGTCGAATACATTCATGATGGGGAGGGAGTCAATTCTAGTTGTTGCGGGGCAACTAGTTCTGAGACTTTGGTGAATTTTGTGTATGGCGGGAGGGGTTCTATACTCGATCCTACTAACACTTTGAAACACGGCAAATGTAACGATTAAATAGTAGCTGCCAGAACACCAGAATTGCTCGAGGTATTAAGGTTGTCAACTGCAGTCTAATTTTGACCACTAGAGGGTGCGGTGCTTTTGTCGGACAGATTTACATTGCAGGTGACAAAGCGCGGTGACTTCAAAGTCTGAATTAGCATATGCAGCGTTCTTTTCTCTTCTTGTTTTTTAACCTCAAATGAGGTATAAAAACCGGAAGTCAAATCCTTGCCTCGGAGAACGCTTATGAGCAGCTTACTACACACCGAAGAAAATGCCTTGGATCGGTTATCCCAACTTGATATTCCGATGGCTGCACTTACAGAGTCCGTATGGCAAGGCTACCTTGCTAGGGCTCGTACGACGACTAACCATCCGAGAATTGCCCGTGGGATCATCATGTGGGCGGAAGTCGTTGCAGTGCTCAGAGAGCAGCTTATATCCCATGGTTGGGTTAAAGAGGATAAAGGCAACTATGAGCTTTCAATAAATGAGAAAGCAGGTCTGGCCGTTGTCGTTACCACAGGCGATGAAGCAACAGGAATTATTGGTGCTACGCCGTCAAACAAATGTCCTAAGGGTGTGAATACCGCTGAAGCCGTTGAAACCAATAATCAACTGGATCTGTTCAGTGAGTTATTGCCCGCTATTGAAGACGTTCAAGGGCATACCACTTGGGTGCTGCTGATGCACTTAGCTGCCAATGAGGTGCGTTGCGAGCTCTCCCTTCCCTCCAGTATTTCCCATGGCAAGATCAACGGTTGGAAAGAGCGCATTATTTTACCAAGCATGCCATTGGACGTTGATTCAATCGAAATTGAAGTTCCTGATCTGCCAGATATAGAAGTACCTATCAGAAAGAAGGCATAACATGTTTAACAATACTCGCTTTGCCCTTGCGAGAAAGCGAAGGGGGTTAACAAAACGGGCTTTGGCAAAGGAGGTCGGTGTAACAGATCGGTCGATCACGGCTTATGAGAGCGGTGAGACCGTGCCTGAGAACCAGACCATAGAAAGGATCGCCCGCGCGCTCCAGTTTCCGGTCGAATTTTTCTTTGCTGATGAC
>JAUSPW010000169.1 GCA_030652635.1 Pseudohongiella sp.
GCCTGCTGATTCTGGGTTACAGCTTTGTTAGCGACGATTTTTCAGTACAGTTTGTTGCTAACCACTCAAACACCATGCTGCCGATCTATTACAAAGTCACAGCGGTATGGGGAGGCCATGAAGGCTCATTCTTGTTCTGGACATGGATGCTGGGTGGTTGGATGCTTGCTGTTTCTATATTCAGTAAAGCCATGCCCGACGAATTTGTTGCACGCGTACTTTCGATAATGGGTATGCTGAGTGTCGGTTATATTCTGTTCATGTTGGCCACCTCAAATCCGTTTGATCGTGTATTGCCATTGTCTCCTGAAGACGGCGCAGATCTGAACGCAGCGCTGCAGGATTTTGCGTTTATTATTCATCCTCCATCCTTGTACATGGGCTACGTGGGATTTTCTGTGGTATTTGCTTTCGCAATTGCTGCTTTGATCAGCGGCAGGCTTGATGCCGCGTGGGCACGTTGGTGCCGTCCCTGGGCCAATGCAGCTTGGGCGATTTTGACGATGGGCCTAGCGCTAGGCTCCTGGTGGGCTTACTACGAACTCGGCTGGGGTGGATGGTGGGCATGGGATCCTGTCGAAAATCCCCCGATGATTACCTGGTTGTTAGGTGCTGCCATGATTCACTCGCTGGCAGCCACTGAAAAACGCGGCGTGTTCAAGAGTTGGACTGTTTTATTGGCGATCATGGCTTTTGCGTCAAGCTTACTGGGCACATTCATTACACGCTCCGGGCTGTTGACCTCGGTACATGCCTTCGCAACCGATCCAACACGGGGCGTCTATATTCTCGGTTTCCTGGCACTCATTATTGGAGGCTCATTGGTACTCTATGCCATCCGGGCGCCCAGCCTGAAAAGCGAATTCGGCTTTGGGTCGTTTTCCCGTGAAGTGTTTTTATTGGCCAATAACTTGATTCTTGTTGTCGCCAGCGCCGCGATATTGCTGGGGACTTTATACCCCATGGTTTACCAGGCAATGACGGGTGGTGAACTGATCTCGGTTGGCCCTCCGTACTTCAATGCGATATTTGTGCCCTTAATGGCGATTCTGGCCGTCTTTATGGCAATTGGGCCAATCAGTCGCTGGAAAAAAACCTCGCCTGAACATCTCAGATCACAATTGACCAAAGTAGCAATGGCTGCCATTGGGCTCGGCATTGTCATTCCAGTGCTGCTTACGCTGGATGTTCCACTTGGGACGATAGCGACAACCGTGCTGTCGTTCTGGATCATTTTTGCGATGTTTAAAGACATCCGCAGCAAAATCGCCAACAAACCAACAATCGCGGCAGGGCTGCGCAGTTTGCCGGTCAGTTATTGGGGTATGACTCTCGCGCATTTTGGGTTTGTCATGACCATGGCAGGCGCATGTCTTAGCAGCATCTATAGTATTGAACGAAGCGTTTTGCTGCAGGCAGGGCAAAGTGCTGACCTTGGTGCCTATAACTTCAGATTTGAAGGCACCAGACCCGTCCAAGGACCAAATTTTATTGCCGATGAAGCGACTATTGTTGTGTCCAGGGGAGGGGAGTTTTATAAAAATCTCTATCCACAAAAACGGCTTTATACCTCGAGCGGCACACCAACATCTCACATGGGTATAGATGGACGCTTCCTGCGTGATCTGTTTACCACGCTGGGTGATCAACGCGAAAACGGTGGCTGGTCGATGACGGTGTATGTAAAACCATTTGTACGCTGGATATGGATCGGTACTATTTTCATCGCATTTGGTGGAATTCTGGCAGCAACAGATAAGCGTTATCGCCAATTCAAAGTGAAGCAGGCTCAAAAAATGGCCATCACAACACCCGCGCATGCGCAATCATCTGCGCCGGTAAGTTTGAGCACAGGCCTGGATGCAGGAGGCTCTGGCGCATGAGCAAACTAAAACTGTTTTTGCCGGTGATCATTTTTTTTGTGCTCGCGATTTTTATGTGGCGAGGTCTTTACCAAGATTCGCGAACATTGCCTTCTGTATTGATCGATCGACCTCTGCCCGAGTTTCAGCTCAGATCTCTCGAACTTGGTGATCAATTGCTGAGCACGGCCGATTTGCCTGATGAGCCATTTATCCTCAATATCTGGGGCAGTTATTGCCTGCCATGTTTGCAGGAAAACCCCATCTTTATGGCAGCAAAAGATCAGCAGATTATTCCTATCATTGGACTCAACTACAAAGACCGGGATGAATCGGCGCGCAATTGGCTGGAAATAAATGGCAATCCCTTTGAACTGAACATTATTGATGACAGCGGCCGGTACGGAATAGATCTGGGCGTATATGGGGCCCCCGAGACGTTTCTGGTTGACGCCAATGGTGTCATCAGGTTCAAGCATATCGGGGTAATCAACTACCAAATCTGGGAAGACGAAATCATGCCCGCAATCGCTGCTGTGCGAGCCGGCGGTGATTCATGAAACTGCTCGAGAGAATGTTAGGCCTCAGTTTGGTCTGCGTATTGCTGTACTTGGCGTTTCCCGTCAATAGTCATGCACAGGTTGATGTTTATGATTTTGAAACGGTAGAACAAGAGCAGCGCTTTCGACAGTTATCTAATGAATTCCGTTGCCCGATGTGCCAGAACGCCAATCTCAGCAGCTCGCCTGGCGGAGTTGCCGCTGACCTTCGACGCGAAATTTATCGCATGATAATCGAGGGACAAACCGACACCCAAATAGAAGAGTTCATGTTGTCCCGATATGGTGATTTTGTATTGTATCGACCCAGACTCACAACCCAGACCATTCTTTTGTGGTTCGGCCCATTATTGTTTCTGTTGGCAGGCATCTGGATTGGCTGGAATGTCATTCGCAACAGTGCAAGTAGAAAGTCGTCCACTCGCAATGCGGATGGCTCTTTCACGGTTGCTAATAATTCTCAAGCGGTCGCAGACGTTGTTATCAGCGCGGAAGAACGCAAACGATTAAACCGTTTGCTCGCTGAAAACGACCTGCCAACAAACGCTAACGACATGACTGGAAGGTGATAATTTGTTCTGGATACTTAGTCTGCTTCTGGTAGTACTGGCAGTTTCATTTGTATTGCTACCCGTTCTTCGTCATAAAAACTCGACCATTCAGATTGGAATGACCGCGCGCAATACCGCTAACCTGATTATTTTTCAGGAAAGATCCAAAGAGCTGGAACAGGATCATAAAGAAGGTTTGTTGGATAATGAGCAGTACAATAGCTTAAAAGCAGAATTGGAAAGGACGCTACTGTCAGATGTCAGCGAATCCAGTGAAGAGCACACAGAAAGCGCCGGCGATGACACCTCTTTGCGAACGCCTGTAAAACTCATTCCTGTGCTAATGGTGTTGGTATTGACCTTGCCTTCAAGTTATTTCCTCTATGATCTTTGGGGTTTCCGTGACGATCTGGCCGTCGCAGAAATCTTTGAGCGTAGCCGGGCCGCAGGTGATGATCCGGCGCTGATTAGAGATCAGATTTTTGAACTGGGCGCTGTGGTTGAACGAGACCCGGAAAATGGCTGGGCCTTATATTTTATTGCCCGCCACCTGGTGACGCTTGGTCAAATGCCCGAAGCTGCATTGTTTTTTGAAAGAGCGGCGCAATTTATCGAAAATCCGGCGGATCAAGCAGTTGTGCTTGGGCAGTACGCGCAGGCGAAGTACATCATCTCAGAGCAAAAAATGACCGAGGAAGTCAGCGCCATTGTTGCCCAGGCGCAACGACTCAATCCCAATGAGCCAGCCATACTGCAGTTATTGGGTGCAGATGCATTTATCAATCAGGATTTTCAGGCAGCCATTACCTACTGGCAAAGACTCTTGAACATGGGCCCAGGTGCAGAAGATGCTGCCTTTTTGCGCTCAGTAATTGATCAGGCACAGCAGATGTTAGTCGGTGGAACACAGACCGGCTCACCTGCGCAGGCCGCCTCAGTCAACCCTGTGAGTATTGAAGTCAGTCTATCCTTGGCGCCAGAACTGCAATTGCCCGGGGAAACTCGCGTGTTTGTCTCTGCGCAGCAAATTGGAGGCGGGGGACCGCCCTTGGCCGCAAAACTACTGACGATTGCGGATTTGCCAGCCATCATAAGTCTCTCTGACGCAGATGCCGTTGGGCCGTTCAATCTGTCATCGGCAGAGCAGGTTTCTATAGTGGCGACTGTTTCACTCAATGGTACAGCCGATGTGCAGACTGGCGACTACCAGGTCAGATCAGATTCTGTTGCACTTGCCTCATCAGAAGCACCGGTTCGACTGCAATTAATGATTCGCGATCTTGTACCATGAGCACACACATTGACACACACAATCATGTGGCAACAACACCCGTTCAGCCGAAGCTGGTCGACAAGTTTGGCCGCCATATTGATTATGTTCGTTTATCGGTAACTGACCGATGCGACTTCCGCTGTGTGTACTGCATGACAGAAGAGATGACATTTCTGCCAAGGAAAGACGTATTGACCCTGGAAGAAATTTACCAGGTTGGCCGCGCATTTACCGAACTGGGCGTCAGCCGCTTACGCCTTACCGGTGGTGAACCACTCGTCCGAAACAATGTGATGGCCTTGGTGCAAGCCTTAGGGCGTTTGCCCGGCTTACGTGAATTATTACTGACGACAAATGGTGCTCAACTGGTACAGATGGCTGGGCCATTGCGAGATGCCGGCGTCAACCGCATCAATATCAGCATCGACAGCCTGGATGCCGACAGATTTAAGCGGATAACTAGGACTGGTCGGCTGGACAAAGTACTGGCGGGAATTGATGCGGCGCGCAACTGCAATTTTGACCGTATCAGACTAAATACGGTCATCATGAAAGGTTACAACGATGATGAAGTCATCCGATTGACAGACTACGCCGTTGAGCGCGGGCTGGATATCGCGTTTATCGAAGAGATGCCGCTGGGACAAGCTTCAGACCATCTTCGCGAAGATACAGTCTGCAGTAACGACTGGGTGCTGGAGCAGATACAACAACGCTACACACTACAAAGCACATCGGATAGCACGGCAGGTCCATCACGTTATTACCAGGTACCGGGAGAGCGCAGCAGAATCGGATTTATCTCCCCCATGTCGCATAATTTTTGTGGTGACTGCAATCGAGTCAGAATGACTGTCGAAGGTAGACTTCTATTATGCCTCGGCAATGAACACTCTGCGGATCTGAGAAAAATACTCCGAGCCGGGGTAGACGAAAATACGCGAAAAGATGAATTGGCACAGCTGGAAGTATCCGAAGACCTGCCTGTTTCCGGTGAACTTAAAACAGCCATCATTGCTGCTATGGATTTGAAACCAGAACGGCACCATTTCTATGAAAATGACTACGCGCAACCTGTGCGTTTAATGAACATGACTGGAGGGTAATTCAGCACCATGAGTAACGGAATGATTCCTGTCAATGCAGTGGTAATTACAGTTTCGGATACCCGCACCGAAGATACCGACACGTCGGGACGTTACTTGGTCGAGCGGTTGCTTGAAGCTGGCCATCACCTGGTAAACAAGCACATTGTTAAAGATGACACCTACAAACTGCGCGCACTGGTCGCTGGCTGTATTGCAGACGATAGCGTTCAAGCAGTTCTGTTGACAGGGGGCACTGGATTCACATTTCGCGACAACACAGTCAAAGCTGTTACCCCGTTGCTAGATATGAGCATTGATGGATTTGGCGAAACTTTCCGCTACTTGTCGCATGCCGAAATAGGCAGTTCTACTATTCAATCGCGTGCTTTTGCAGGTATGAGCAACGGCACAATTATATTTTGTGTACCGGGTTCAACAGGAGCGTGCCGCACCGCGTGGGAAGGCATCATTGCGCAACAGCTGGATAGCCAACACAAGCCTTGTAATTTTGTGGATAAGCTGAAGAAATTGAGCTGAAAAAAAATCGGCCCCGGAACAGAAAATGTCTCGGGGCCGAAATAAACCATCCTGACGGGTACTAAAAATATCGGGTCAACGCAGCTTCACTGATCATTGCACCCCGGATCATAGGCAAATCAAGACTTATATGATCCAAAGTTGTAAGCCTTAGAGGGGCTACAACTTACTCAATCTAAAATTAATTGGCTGCCAATATGGTCAAAACGGGTACTGCAACTGATGCTGTTACGATTGCAGCTGTTACGAGTGCTGCTCTTGCACTGATAATTAGTTCACTCATGTTATCTCTCCTTTTGGGTAATAATCGTCGCACTTGGCGTGCTTGTTACCAGAAACTTTGTAAGCCCTGAAAACGAGGCACATAGTAACACCGAGCGAGCAGAAAGGTAACACTTAACTGAAAATATTTTAAGAAAGCGCGTCACAAAGTAACGTTTTTGCGATAAACCGAGTCGCAGTTACACAAAAAACCAAAAATTAGTAACAATAAACTCCCAAAACCAGATTGGAATAGCTTCAATAAGACATGCAAATAGTAACTTTGAATTGCAACGGCATCCGATCAGCAGCACGAAAAGGTTTTTTTGACTGGCTTGAAACACAGTCACCTGACGTAGTCTGTTTGCAGGAAACAAAAGCCCAGGAATCACAATTGGCTGACCAGATTTTTAGCCCTCAACCTTATGAGCGCTACTATTTTGATGCCGAAAAAAAAGGTTATTCAGGCACTGCAATCTATACAAAGAAAAGACCAGACAACATTATCAGAGGCTTGGGCTGGGATATCGCTGATCGCGAAGGCAGATATTTACAAGCTGATTTTGGCAATCTGAGTGTCATTTCGCTTTATATGCCCTCGGGTTCCAGTGGCGATGAGAGACAACAGATCAAATTCCAGTTTCTTGAATTATTTCAACACCATTTACAAACATTGAGGATGGATGGCCGCAGTTATGTTATCTGTGGCGACTGGAATATGTGCCATAAACCGATTGACCTCAAAAACTGGAAAGCCAATCAAAACAAGCCTGGCTTTTTGCCAGAAGAGCGCGCATGGCTGGATCGACTTTACAATGAGACTGGATATGTTGATGCATTCAGGTTGGTGAATCAGTCTCCAGATCAATACAGCTGGTGGTCAAATCGCGGGCAAGCGAGAAGCAAAAATGTTGGATGGCGACTGGATTATCCTGTGTTAACACCAGAACTCGCAGCTAAAGTGCAGAACGTTTCAATCTATACGGAGCAGATTTTCTCAGATCACGCGCCGGTCACTTTAACGCTTGCTGACATGTAGAATAGCCTGCAAGATTTATGACACAACAACAGATTAATTGTAGTTAAAAGAATTTGGTGAATTGAAAAAGGCAACAGACTTATGAGTCCAACTTTAAGATTATTAACAGGTTTACTGGTTTCTTTGACGTGCTGGGCAAGCGCCGCGCAAGCCCAGCCGCTGACGGCCCTGATAACAACCAATAAAGGCGATATCACCTTGGAGTTGAATCAGCAGGCAGCACCTACCAGTGTCGCCAACTTTGTCAATTTATCTCTGCGCGGATTTTATGATGGACTGACATTTCACAGAGTAGAAAATCGTTTTATGATCCAGGGCGGTGATCCAGAAGGCGACGGCACCGGCAGTCCAGGATATCGTTTCACCGGTGAAACGAATCTGAGGCATAACCGGCCCGGCGTAGTATCTACAGCAAACGCTGGCCCTGGAACAGATGGCAGCCAATTTTTTATAACACATATTGCTACGCCTCACCTGGACGGAATTCATTCTGTGTTTGGCGTTGTCACGAGCGGCATGCAAGTTGTTAATCAGATTCGTCGAGGCGACAAGATCCAAAGCATAGTGATTACAGGCGATATCGCGGATCTTTGGGTGCGAAAGGCAGAGGATCTGGCGCGCTGGAATGTTGCTCTCGATGAAAACTTCAGTCATCTCAAGCCCGCGCCATCGCCTTGAAATATACTTCT
Organism: Pseudohongiella sp.; assembly: GCA_030652635.1. GTDB lineage: Bacteria > Pseudomonadota > Gammaproteobacteria > Pseudomonadales > Pseudohongiellaceae > Pseudohongiella. The sequence goes on from JAUSPW010000169.1 coordinate 7,861, forward strand.
AAACGTCAGGGCAAGACCTTTTTGAAAGGTTTCACTATCACTCGATGATATACACCTGCTGCCATATATGGATCGGCATCTGCCCACTGCCTGGCATCGGCCAGGCTGGCGAATGATGCAACAATCAGGCTGCCTGAAAATCCTGCATCACCGGGGTTTTCGGAGTCTATAGCGGGAAAAGGCCCGGCAAGTACCAACCTGCCTTCTTGATGCAATTTCTCGAGTCGCGCGAGGTGTTGGGGACGCACGGGGGTTCTTAAGGGCAAACTGTTCTGAACATCTTCACTCATGATCGCGTATAACATTGTGTCTCCGAAGCTAACGGTGTATTTCAAGATAGTTGACGGCATTTTGCACCATCGCGTGAAAATACAACTAATTTGTCGGGTCGACAATGCCACGGTAGCCTGATATTGTCCGCCACGTATTGGAGTCGTACGATAAATTTCCTTTAACGTTTTCCAGGATATTGCACTAAAAAACCCGCATGGCGCACACTCTTGTAATTCATCCGCAGAATCCAGAAGCCAGGTTAATCAGGCAAGCTGCCCAGTGTCTGCTGGACGGTGGTGTGATTGTTTATCCTACTGACTCTACTTACGCTCTCGGATGTCATATGGGCGATAAAAATGCCCTTGAAAGAATTCGTAAAATTCGACAACTCACTGACAAACACAACCTGACGCTGATGTGCGCGGATCTTTCCGCCATTGCTACATATGCCAAGGTCAGTAATAGTGCGTACAGACTTTTAAAAGCGTATACCCCAGGCCCGTATACATTCATTCTGGATGCAACTGCTGAAGTGCCAAGACGGCTCATGCATCCCAAACGTAAGACTATCGGCCTCAGGGTACCCGCCAATGCCGTGAGCAGGGCGTTGTTAGAGGCCGTTGGCGAGCCATTGATGAGCACCAGTTTGATCATGCCTGGCGATGATCAACCGCTATCTGACATTTATGACATAGAGGATCGCTTGGGCAAGCATGTGGACTTGATCATTGACAGCGGCTCTTGTGGTCTTGAGCCTTCCACAGTGATTGATCTGGTAGATGGCATTCCAGTTGTTATTCGAACTGGTTTGGGTGATCCTGCGCCTTTCTTGTAACATATTCATTGTTTTTAAAAACCACCATCAAAAAAGGGGAGACGGGCTTGTCTACTGTTGATTCACAAAATCGCGTGCTTTCAGGTATGCGACCAACAGGCCAGTTGCATTTGGGCCACTACCACGGCGTTTTAAAGAACTGGGTACAGCTGCAGCACACGTATCAGTGCTTCTTTTTTGTTGCCGATTGGCATGCCTTGACAACACACTATGCAACGCCAAAAGTGATCGAAGACAGTGTGATGAATATGGTCATCGATTGGCTTGCCGCCGGTGTTGACCCGGAAAAAGCGACCTTATTCATTCAATCAAAAATACCTGAGCATGCCGAGCTGCATTTGTTGTTGTCCATGATGACCCCATTAGGCTGGCTGGAGCGCGTTCCCAGTTACAAGGACCAACAGGAAAAATTACGCGATAAGGACCTCGAGACCTACGGCTTTTTGGGTTACCCATTATTGCAAAGCGCCGACATTCTGATTTACAGAGCGGGTTTTGTTCCAGTTGGCGCAGATCAGGTTGCGCATGTTGAGCTTACACGCGAAATTGCCAGACGCTTCAATCATCTTTATGGCAAGGAACCGGATCACGAACAGCTGGCGTTAGCTGCTGTAAAAAAAATGAGTAAAAAGGATGGCAAGGAAATCCTGTTGCAGCGCACCGCTTTTCAGCAACAAGGTGATCATCAGGCGCTGGCACAAGGTCGAACGTTAATACGTGAGCAACAGAATCTTTCATTGAGTGACCGCGAGCGTGTGCTGGGTTATCTGGAAGGCAGTGGTAAGGTCATCCTTTCTGAACCGCAGGCACTGCTGACACCCGCGGCAAAAATGCCCGGTTTGGACGGTCAAAAAATGTCTAAATCCTATGGCAACACAATTGCCTTGCGTGAACCTCTCGATGGACTTGCAAAAAAAATAAACACAATGCCGACCGATCCGGCTCGTATTCGATTGACTGATGCCGGCAATCCAGACAACTGCCCAGTCTGGCAGTTGCATGAAGTGTACTCAGATACGGATACCAAGAACTGGGTTCAAAATGGGTGTCGCAATGCCGGAATTGGTTGCCTAGCCTGCAAAAAACCATTGGTAGATGCCGTGATCTCGGAATTGGAACCAATGCAGGCACGTGCCGCGCAGTACCAGAAAGACCCTGATGAAGTGCGCAATATCCTTGTGAAAGGCAGCGAACGAGCACGAGTCCATGCCGTGGAAACACTTAACGAAGTACGTTCGGCCATGGGCTTGAGTTATCGATGACGCCTCGTGAACACGCAGGTAAGGTCAAATGAGCGAGCTAGACCAACAAGCGGAAACAGACACCAAATCTGTTGAGACTGTTATTGCCCAGCAAGAGATGCCCTTTGCGTTTATTGCTGGCAAAGCTGTCACGCAACTGCCTCACGACTTATATATTCCTCCCGACGCACTGGAAGTCTTTCTGGAGGCTTTTGAAGGACCTCTGGATTTATTGCTCTATCTGATTAAACGGCAGAATATAGACATTCTCGACATCGATGTATCTGTGATTACCGAACAATACATGGCATACGTTGATCTGATGGAGTCTCATCAGTTTGAACTCGCTGCTGAATATCTTGTAATGGCAGCCATGCTTGCCGAAATAAAATCGAGAATGTTGCTGCCACGCAGCAGCATGGATGAGGAAGAGGAAGAAGATCCACGCGCGCAATTGATCCGGCGACTTCAAGAGTATGAGCGGTATAAAAAAGCGGCAGAGGATCTGGATTTATTGCCGAGAATCGAGCGTGATATTTATCTGGCTCGGGCGCAAGAACCTCAAATGGAAAGACATACACCAGACCCTGTAGTTGAGTTACAGGAAATTCTCGCTGCGCTGGCTGGTGCATTACGCAGGGCTGATATGTTTGAACATCACCAGGTTCAACGAGAAACATTATCAACACGTGAGAAAATGGCCGAAATTCTGGTCAGGCTTTCTACAGAGCGTTTTGTCCCTCTGGTGTCACTTTTGATGAGAGAGGAGGGGCGTCTCGGTGTAGTCGTCACCTTTTTGGCCGTTATGGAACTCATCAAAGATGCTCTGGTAGACATTGTACAAAGTGAACCTTTTGCGCCTATTCATATCAAGGCACGAAGCCAGTCAGCGACAGGTGTTGAATGACAGAACACAACATAGAAATTTTAGATACCGACACCGGAGAAGAGGCCTTTGAGACCATCAGCTATCAGCCTCAACCGATTGATCAGCATCTGCTCCGGCAAATATTAGAAGGGATATTGCTGGCGGCAGGCAGACCTATGCCGATATCTGCGCTGAGCGAAATTTTTCTTGAAGCCGAGCGACCTGATTCAGAAAGCATAAGAGCAGCTCTGCGTGATATCGAGGCGGACTGCCAATCGCGTGGATATGAGCTAAAAGAGGTTGCCTCTGGCTTCCGATTCCAGGTCAGACAACATCTTGGTCCCTGGATCTCGAGATTGTCCGAGGAAAAACCTCAGCGTTATACCCGCGCATTATTAGAAACGCTTGGTCTGATCGCCTACCGACAGCCAATTACCCGGGGGGATATCGAAGAGATCCGAGGTGTTGCTGTAAGTTCAACTATAATAAGAACCTTACTTGATCGCGAGTGGGTGCGTATAGTAGGCCACCGTGACGTTCCGGGGCGGCCCGCCATGTTTGCCACCACACGCCAG
>JAUSPW010000175.1 GCA_030652635.1 Pseudohongiella sp.
GTCATCAATCTCCGAAGCAACCCCTCGATTCTTGTTGTCCTGAAAGTTGACTGCCTGCAAACCACTGGCATAGTCACGCAACGCTCGGGAGTCCGCCATTAAATTGATCAGATCAAAATAGTGGCAGCACTTTTCGACCAACGTACCACCGGTGTTGCGATTAAATTTGTTCCACTGCCCGACCTTGTCCAGAAAAGGAGGGCGGTATTCACTCATGCTGATGGTGTGAATCTGCCCCAGGCTGGCCCGTTGTTTAATCTCATAAAAGGCTTCCTGATACTGGGCCTTGTAGCGGTACTGCAAACCAATCTGCACAAAGGCGTTATGGTGGTGCGCAGCATCCATCATCGCCACCGCATCGGCCAACGTGGTTGCCATGGGCTTTTCCAGAAAAATGGGTTTGCCGCTGGCCAACGCAGTTTTCAGCACATCAACATGTGTGAAGTTCGGCGTGCAGATCATCAATACATCGGCGTCAGTATCGTTACATGCCGATTGCAGATCGGCATACCGGCGCAGCGGTTCATCACTGATCAGCCGGTACGCAGCCTCGGCAGCATCCATACTTTCCGGCTGCTGGTCATACATACCCAGCACCCGTGCCCGCCCCAGCAAGACAGCAACGCGCATGTGTTCCTGACCCATGGTGCCGGTGCCAATGACCACAAGATTGTAGCGAGGGGCTTCCTGCTTATAAAGATAACGATCTGCCGCAGTGATATGCCGCTGATTGACCGAATTTTCGAAAAATCTCAAACGTGGTTTTGTCATTTTTTTACCGCAAAAACACAGGCCATGCCTGCTTTATCCAGATCAGAACATTAACAACAACGAGCGCCACAATCAGTGGCCAGAATGCAGTACTGAGTCCGCCGACGAGGCCAATGGGCGAGAACAACAGGTACAAGGCAATCACACACGACATCAGGGTCACCGCGCACGGTATCGCAAAACGCCAGGGTGTTAAATCCAGCAGTCGCCGCGGCTGGTAAGACCAGTCCTCACTGCGCGGCCGCGCCCAACCAAACGCCAGCATGATGGCGACTTCAATGGCAAACAGTATGGCGTACACGTGCAGGAAATGGATAGTCACCTCCTCATCAAACACAAAGCGCAATAAACCATAAGCAATGACATGGAACACAATCGCCACTTTGGCACCCAGCGCGGGCACCCGGGTGGTAAACAACCCCACGATTACCACGGCAATGACTGGGATGTTGTAGAAGCCGGTAAACATGCGAATCAATTGCCAGAGCCCTTCCGGGGCGTATTGCAGCATGGGCGCTACCGCAAATGAAAACAAGGCAATCACCACACTGGCGATTTTGGCCACTCGCAGCATGGTTTTGTCATCCACAGGCTGCTTTTTCAGCGGCGCATAAACATCAAGGCAGAACAGTGTGGCGGCACTGTTCAACAAGGAGTTAAACGAACTGAACACCGCGCCCAATAACACCGCCAGAAAGAATCCGGAGGCGTACACCGGCAGCACATCACGCACCAGTCGCGGATAAGCCAGATCAATTGAGCTCAACCCAGGGCCATACAGATGAAAGGCGATGACGCCGGGAATCATCATCATAAAGGGCACCATGACCTTGAAGAACCCGGTAAACAACACGCCCTTTTGTCCTTCCGCCAGGTTCTTTGCGGCCAACGTGCGCTGAATCACGTACTGATTGGTGCACCAGTAAAACAGGTTGGCAAGGACCATACCGGTGAACAGGGTGCCAAAAGGGGTCGGATCGCTCGGACCACCAATGGCATTGAGTTTATCGGTATGGGTGCTGGTGATAATCGACAGGCCCTGACTGACACTGCCATCACCAAGCGCAGAGAGTCCGAGCACCGGCACGGCGATGCCGATGATCAGCAAACCCACGCCGTTCAGGGTGTCAGAAATCGCGACAGCTTTCAGGCCACCAAACACCGCGTACAAACTGCCAATAAAACCAATACTGATGATGGTGATCCACAGTGCCTGACTGTAACTGACGCCCAGCAAACCCGGCACATCAAACAACTGCAGCACAGCAATCGAACCGGCGTACAACACGGACGGGATAGTGACCAACCCATAACCCACCATAAACAGAATCACAGACAAACGCCGCACGTCATCGTCAAAGCGCTTGTTCAGAAACTCCGGCAGTGTACTGAAGGCGCCGGCCAAGTAACGGGGCAGAAAAATAAACGCCATACAGATGGTGGCAAACGCGGCAGTGACTTCCCACGCCATGCTGCTGAGATTAAACCCGTAGGCAGAACCATTGAGCCCGATCAATTGTTCTGCAGACAGATTGGTCAACAGCATGGAGCCGGCTATAAAAATGGCACTTAGTCCGCGACCGGCAAGAAAGTATCCATCCTGAGTGCTGACGTCGCCGCGGGTTTTTCGATAGGAGACCCAAGCCACCAGCGCCATAAAAAACGCACAACTCAGCAGGGTTGCCAGTAAATTATCTGTTTCCACGTGCCACCGGCCTGGTCAGACGAACCCATATCTCAGCCGCCGCCAGGGTAACTGGCATTGAACTGACGGTCGCAATATTCCAGGCAAGGGTGAAATCAAGGCCGCCCGACTGCCCCCAGTCAAGAAACAGGCGGAGTGTGGAAATTGACAGCCCGACCGCGAAACCGCGGATCATGAATTCTCTGTGTAATCTGATATCGCGCACACGAATGTAACCAAAGGCGCGATACAAAAAGTACAGCATGAGCACACTGCTGAGCAGTGAAACCCACTGGTTCAGCGTCCACCCCCAGATCGGCAACACAAAACCGATATACGCCGCACCCAGCGCAACCAGCACTGCGCTGAGCAGGTACACGTAACCGCTGACACGGTGCACCTTGGGGAAGCGCTTGCGCAATGAACTGATGAATTGCAGGGGCCCCAGTAACATAAATAAAAAGCCTGGGATAACATGGGCCAGCGTCAGCATCGGCATCTCGACGTAACGGGCGTTAAAGGGGTGTGCCGCAGCCTGAGGATGTAAGTCTCCCGACAGCGACATCCTGATAAATCCGGCGCGGGTCACCACATCATTGAGCGCGTCGTAGACCAGATACACGATAAATGCCCAGCCGATCAGGCCAATGACCTGCAGCATTGGCGCGGGCAACACACCGTTTCGTGGAACATTAATCATTTTGTTATTACTCCAGCCATGAGGGTTAATCCGTGCTGTGCCCGGCTACTCTAGTTGGATTGGTAATTTGTGGTCAACCATGGGTTTGGGATTTGCTGACATGATGACAATGGTTTATTGTCCATCGCTGCTATCGATTGCTCGTGGCCAACGCAATATCCGGGTGGCCGCAAAGACCAATAACAAGGAAAAACCATGGATTCACTTCTGGCCATTGCGCCATCAGCGCTGGCGCTGATTCTTGCCTTCACCACCCGACGCGTGATTCTGTCCCTGCTGAGCGCCGTGGTGCTCGGGTACGCCATTCTGATGAACTATCACCCGCTGGACACGGCTGTCGCGGTCTTCAATGAAGGGATTTTCCAGCAACTCGAAGGTTCCAACGCCCAGATTGTGATTGTCATCACCATCATTTCCGGGTTTATCTACCTGCTTGAATCATCAAGCACCATGCGCGCATTTTCCGGTTTGTTGGGCACCCACGTGACATCACCGTTAAAAATCAAGCTGAGCACGCTGTTCAGCGGCATGGTGATTTTTTTTACTGACTCTGGTAACTCGCTGATTCTGGGTCCGGTTTATCGTCCGGTCTACGACAAATTAAAAATCTGCCGCGAAAAACTTGCCTACATTGTGGATTCAACGTCATCGCCGGTATGTGTGCTGATCCCCATCATCAGTTGGGGCGCCTATACCATGGGCTTGATGGAGAGTTCGTACGCAGCAGAAGGCATTGTCAAAGACGGTTTCACGGCCTTTCGGGAAGTCTGGTTTTATATGATGTATCCCTTGCTGACACTGGCGGGCGTCGCATTTGTCGCGGTGTTTAATGTCTGGCTTGGGCGTATGAAACAGGTGCAGCAAAACTTTCTGGCTGGCAATCATACGTACGAGGACTCCCAGACAACCTTGCCTGAGTTAAGCCCGGCACTCAAACAGCATGGCGCAAAAATTGTCGCCGTGGCACTGGGCACCTTGTTTGTGTCTATGATCTCGCTGTTCACGTATTTTGTCTTGCAACAAGGCATGCTGACCGGTCCGGTGATACGTATATCGCTGGCGCTTTCTTACACAACCGCAACAATTGCCACCATTGTCATTCTGCATCGTCTGCAGATATTCGACTTCAGCAGCAGTTCCAAAGCGTTTTTTAATGGCATGGGCCGCATCATGCCGATCCTGTGCATTCTGATTCTGGCGTGGACACTCAGTGACGTGATGGCAACGCTGGAAACCGGTGCAGCCATCGCCAGAATGCTCAATGCCATTAACTTTCCAGTGTGGTTGCTGGCCAGCATGATTTTCCTGATTGGCGCAGCGCTGTCGCTGGCCACCGGATCGTCATGGGGAACCTTTGCCCTGATTATTCCAGTGGCGGTGGCCATCGCCGTCGCGCTGGATGCTCCCGTGATTGTGTGCATCGGTGCAGCTATCAGCGGCGGCCTGTTTGGTGACCATGCGTCACCGATTTCTGACACAACCGTGTTGTCCTCGATGTCTTGCGGTGTGAATCATATGTCGCACGTTGAGACTCAATTTCCGTATGCGATCTTTACGGCAGTGCTGACGTTTTTTGGATTTATCCTGGCATCGGTGCTGCTGCAAGCGGGGAATGCACCAGCCTGGATACCGGTATTGATCATGGCAGTGATAGCGGGTTTTGCATATTATCTCGCCTCTCGTTCCAAACTCGGAAAACTGGACTTATGAAAACCTTGTGGTTGCGCCGCGAAGACAAAGCTGGCGAATGGCGCGTGGCACTGACCCCGGATGGCGTCAACACGCTGGTCCAACAAGGCATTAACGTTGTTGTTGAACGGTCCGCCCACCGCGTATTCAGCGACCAGGAATTTGAGGCAGCCGGCGCGAACCTGACCGACCTCGCGTGGTGGCAAGCGCCACACGATGCCATCATTCTCGGATTAAAAGAACTGGCAGACGCGGACACCGCTATTGCCCACACACAGATATATTTTTCCCATACTTTCAAAGGTCAAAGTGGTGCAGGGGACGTGCTGCAACGTTATGCCAGCGGCGGTGGCGACTTGTTTGATCTGGAATTTCTGCAGGATGATCAGGGGCGTCGCATTGCAGCCTTTGGGTACTGGGCGGGTTTTGTGGGCGCCGCACTTGGCATGCTGGGATTGGCACATTACCAACAGACTGACGCCCCTTTCCCCGCCGCACATCGTTTTGCCAGTCAGCAGCAGCTGATTGATACCGTAAAAAACGCACTGCAGGGACAATCTTTGCGCGTCATGGTCATGGGTGCACTGGGTCGTTGTGGCACAGGTGCCACCGATTTGCTGCGGCAACTTGGCCCGCAGATAGACATCAGTCGCTGGGATATTGCGGAATTTAACGCGGTTGAAAAACCTATACAGTCCATCACTGAACACGATGTGTTTGTTAATTGTGTGTATCTGCGTGAGCCGATTCGCCCGATGATTAACCCGGCACTGTTGGCCACCAATCAGCGCCTGAAAATCATCAGCGATGTCAGCTGCGACCCGAACAACCCGAATAACCCGATTGCTGTTTATGATGCGACAACCAGCCTAGACGCCCCGTTCCGTCGCGCTGACGGCAGTGACCACTGGCCGGTTTATGTTCAGGCCATTGACCACCTGCCAACACTGCTGCCGCGCGAAGCCTCGCAGGAATTTGCCACAGCACTGTTACCGCACTTGCTGGAATTTCTGACCAGTGCCGAGTTGCCGCCCGTTTGGCGCAATGCCAAAAACCGGTTTGTGGAAGCAAAACAGTTTTATGGCTTGAGTAACTGATCCATCCTGTTTTCTGATCTGTAGCACCGGCTCAGCGCACGCTCTGTTGATGACAGAACGCGCGCTGAACGTCAGTGCTACTGCCCCAGAATTGCGCTTCTGAACGCTTCGACCGGCCCAACATTCAGTATCACATTATTTGTATAGGGCCCAAGCACGTAAATCATGCCGGCATTGTCTACCGCCAGATAGTTTCCGCTCTGCGGGTAGAATCGGTAATCAAACTGATTCAACCGGCCTGAGACGTACTCTCCCGGGAAAATTTCGGGGTAAGTAGCCTCAGCAAAACTGAACAGCTTGGCATCGCTGACGGGTCCACGTTCCCAATTACTGATTGCCTGAGCTAAATCATTTTTGGTCCCTAGGAAGATCACCATGTCGTCTGTGAACGACCCCAACATAAAGATGCGATCGCCACCATCAATGGCCATATACGTGTTGGTCTCCTCGTAGAAACGGTAGTTGTAACCGTCCAGACTGCCCAAGGTAAATTTGCCCCTGAAAAAATCGGGATATCTGTCTTCGAGAAAATCCAGCACGACGCGATCAATCGGTGACACGTCCGTCGGCGGGCCAAGCGTTTCACAAGCCGTGTCAATCATACTGATGGCATCCAGGAAGTTGCCGCCTGCCGTTGTATCCATGGCCGTGAAGCCAATTACGTAACTTGTCAGTCCATTATTCGGGAAGGTGTAACTTACGGTGTGGACAGTCCAATTACTCAGATCGCCCGTGTAGGTTCCCAAGGTAACAGGCAAGCCGCCCATCGGGCCAATGGCTACCTGCATCTGATTGGGGAAACCCCGTCGACCACGGTGGGCAAAGCTGATGGTAACTGTTGATCCGGGCGTCGCCGTGAAATTCTGCATGATGGTGGCACCCGTGTGGGCATTGACTTCGATAAACTGGTTGCCATTGTAGGCAGGAACGTTTTGGTAACCAGAGGACCAGAATTCAATCAGCCCGTCAGCCTGCGTCGTCTCCCAACCTGTCACCAATGATTCATTTTCAAAACTGAATGGTGTGTTGAGCGTAAATTGCTCGGCCTCAAAATTGCCATTGGCGAGTGTACCCGGACCTGTACCTTGCGTGGCCGCGCTGCAGGACCCGCTTGGCAATGCATTGCCGAAGTTTATCCCGGTAACTTTTTGACCTGTCGCCAAGGTCACCAGATGTGGATTGCCATTCGCCGGAAATGTTTGTTGCCAGGGCGCCTGAGGACTCTCCACCAACTGATAGTTGCCAGCCGGCAGATTGGTAAAACAGTATTCCCCCTTTATGTTGGTCGTTGTGCTCTCAATTAAAATGGGTTTTGCCGACACCGCTGTGATTTGCCAACCAGGCAGGCCAAGCTCGCCAATATCCTGTCTGCCATTACCATTGAGATCATTGAACTTGATGCCACAGATCTGGCTGGTATCGTTCAGACGCTGCTCGTTAAAGAACGTGCAACTGACATTGCTGTTTGCAGTCAGGGCCAGAGACACGGTTCCAGTTGCCTGATCTGTTTTGTATTCAACACCGGATGAGCACTCGATTCCGGCCAACGACCAACCCGGCACGGTCGCTTCAGTAAATGAGTAAATACCTGGTACAAGATTGCTGAACGTTGTCTGATTGGGTAACGCGGGATCTGAATCATCATCCAGCATGAATGGCTTGATTGCCTCTGAACTGCTACTGAAAGCAAAATCCTGGGCATGGTTGGGACGCGCGACTTTGATAATAGTGAGGGTGCCGGTATCCACCTTACTACTGGTCACCGCGACGGTCGTACAGATATTGGTATTGTTGACCGTATTGGTATCGCCCGGATTAGCTGCATTTTTGCCTGAGTCCGCAGAAACACAGTTGTAGAATCGGCCTCCGGTCGGCATGGAATACACAAAATCTGCCGTAAAGACCTGCGATGGCGCCAATGACACCGCGCTACTGCAGTTCAACGGCACGTTGTTAATCAGTACCGGTGGCGTCGGTGAACAGCTTAGGGGATGACTTGAACTGATATTAATCAGATCAACTTGTGACGTGCCAGTAGCCAGATCCGCAAGTGTCAGCGGCGCGACGGAATTTGCATCCCCGACATTCGTTACGGTGACGGTGCAATGGATCAACTGTCCTTCTCTTTCCTGACAGGACTTGGCGACACTCAAATCCGGACCTTTGGGTAATTCAGTGCCCGGTACAACGAGTGTTGTACAAATGTCTGTGTTGTTTGCTGACTGATTATCCGGTTGTGTAGACGCGTTCTGTCCGGACGTTGCCGAAACACAGTTTGAGAACCGGCCGCCAGCTGGCATTGAAAACAGCATATCAAACGACTGAACCTCGCCCGGATTCATGCCTGCGTTCAATGTACAGGATAGCGGCTGTCCGTTAATCTGCTGGGAGACCGGCGTTGGCGTGCAGGCCATCGGCGTGGTAAAACTCACTCCGATGTAGTTAATTGTTGAGCTGCCTGAAACCACATCAGAGAAGGTAATAGGCCCGGCAAGTGCCGCATCACCCTCATTGGTATAGGTCACCACACACTGCACAAAACCTCCCAGCATGTTGCACGTTTTGCCCACGCTGAGATCCGGCACTTTAGGTTTCGGATCCGGCACGACCAGGGTACTTATGCAAATATTGGTGTTGTTCGCTGCATTTGGGTCTGACGGCGTTTGTGCGTATTGATTATTGAAGGTACCCGAGACGCAATTTTCAAAGCTTCCACCCTGAGGCATCACATAAGAAAAGTTAACCACGCCTGTCCCGTTGGGCGGCACGGTCAACCAGTTTGAGCAGTTGGATACGATATTGTTGTTCTGAGGCGCTGTTGTTGCACAAATCGAGTCCGATCCAATAAATTGCAAGGGCGAACTGCTTGTTGCCTGATCGGAAATCGAGAGTGAACCAACAAACGTCGCATTACCCACATTTGTGTAAGTGATCTTGCATGTGACCCCCTGACCATCCTGAAGTTCGCAAACCTTTTTTAACTCCAGATCTGGCATCGTTGCGGTCACTGTGACCGTCGTGCAGATATTGGTGTTATTGGCCGGGTTTACATCCGGCTGTGTCGCACTGTTTGCGTTGTAAACCACACTGGCACAATTCTGGAAATCACCTCCAGCGGGCATCATAAATGAGAAAAATGCATTGCCCTGAGCGCCCGGTTGGAGTTGAACAACACCTGTGCAATTGATGGGCACACCATTAATTTGTTGTGATCCTGGGGTGCACCCGATTGGCAGTGAACCAGATGCAGACAAGAGATTCACGGCGGTGCTGCCAGTCACCAGATCTGTCAGGTTGATGGAGGTATTGATAGCCGCATCGCCAATGTTGGTGACTGTCACAGTGCAGTCTATTGATGCCCCCGTTGCTGAGCAGATTTTGGTGGTGCTCAGATCAGGACCTTTTGGGCTATCGCTGCCGGTGACATTGATAGCCGAACAGATATTGGTATTGTTTGATGCATTCGTGTCAGGTAGCGAAGCGACATTTTGCGTTGATACCCCAGATATACAATTTGAAAAGCTGCCGCCTGCAGGCATCGTAAAGTCAAAAAATACAGACTCTGATGCGTTGGCCGCCAGCGAAATATTGGCGGTACAGTTGATCGGCACACCGTTAATAACCTGGGGTCCGGGCGTGCAGCTAAAAGGTATTGTCCCACCGCTACCGATGTAGTTGACGGTGGAACTGGCCGTGATGACATCAGAGAGCGTGATCGGCGCCGCTGTCGGTGCATCACCCAAATTGGCCATCGTTACTGTGCAGCGGATTCCCTGTTCGCCATTGAGCACACAGGATTTATTGAGACTCAAATCCGGTCCGGTGACAGGATTGGGTGGCGTGACAATCAGCGTGGCACAATCACTGTTGTTTGATGAATTGGCGTCCGGCGCCTGTGCGGCGTTCTGACTGGTGGCAACGGTGGCGCAGTTCTCAAACTG
>JAUSPW010000183.1 GCA_030652635.1 Pseudohongiella sp.
CCGGAGCGGCGCAGCCGCGACGTTGAGTTCCGCACCGCCGGGCGCCCCTTAAAAGGATGCGGCCGGTCGGGTGCGGCACCACTCTCCCGGTGCGACTCTCTCCAGCATTTGCTTAGGAAACCCCCGGTGCTCAACAAGCACACCGGGCGACATCCAAACAATCAATGCTGAGGAAAGTTTTCCGGAATCAAGCGGGGGATAAACTTGGTCAGCCCCATGACTGGACCCACTTCGCCAGCGTATACATTGCCGTCACGGTCCACCGCAACACCTTCTCCCATAGCACCTATACCACCCATGCCGGTAGGCCGTGCGGAGTTATGCTCTGGCACGTAGAACCAGACCTCGCCGGTTCGTGCGCTGCCAATACGCAGGCCCTTGCGCCAACCCGGGTTGTAGTTTTCGTCAGACTCGGAGTCGATCGCGTACAACACATCGTCGGCATCGATATACATGCCACTGATGCGCCCGAACTGATACCAGGTGTCCAGATGTGTACCTTCCTGATCAAAAATCTGGATGCGACGGTTGCCGCGGTCGGAGACAAACAGACGGCCCTGTGAATCCATCGCCATGGCATGTGGTGAGCGCAGCTGACCGTTCTCAAAACCCCAGGTTCCCCAACTCTTGACGAAGGTGCCGTCCGGCGCAAACTTGGAGATTCGACTGAACGCGCCGGGGCCGGCTTCATCCATAAATTGACCGCTGTGACTTTCGGCCACAAAAATATGGCCATCAGGCGCAACCAATACAGCGTTAGGTTCGTTGAGGTGTGTGGGCGGGTTTCCGGCCTCACCGGGTGTACCGAGTGTCAGCAGTACTTCACCTTGTGGGCTGAACTTCACGACCTGATGACCACCTTTGAAGGCGTTAGGAAACTGTTCGAGTTCTTGTGCCGTGGGTGCACGTGCGTCCGTTACCCAGACGTTGCCTTGCCGATCCACGGTCATACCATGTGGCCAGGTAATCAGACCAGCACCAAAACTTTGTACCACATTGCCTTGTGGATCCAGTTTAACCATGGGGTCAACAGTCGAGCCCGCACAGGAGTTGGCACCACAACGATCGCCAGCCCAGATATGCACGCCATCAATGTCTACGTGTACTGCGCTGACAGAACCCCAACTGCGACCATCTGGCAGGGTGCCCCAATCGCGAACTGTCTCATAGGGATTGGGCAAAAAGTTTTCAGGCGGGACATTGGCATGCTCGGCGGGGCCAATGGCGCCACGTTGAGCCAGTGCGTTTCCGGACGCCAGTGCGAACAGTGCACCAGAAAATACCAAACCGAGAGTCAGGGCGCGACGGCCATTGCGAACGGTTTTTTTCATCATCACAAACCTCTTTTTATTGGGGCACAGGTGTTATCCACCTGTGCAACGATGGTGTGTCAACAACTTCCGTGACGCCTGCAAGGCGATCCAACAGAATGAGCGAGAAAATGTACTGAGAGCGTGGCCTTGTCAAGATAAACCGGATAACTGGAAATCCAAAAGGGTCGCCCCCATATACCGCAGCAGTAAGGTGTATAACCCGGAGCCAAGCCTATGAGCGATAACCTGATCACCGTCAGCTGTCCACACTGCCACCGCAAGAACCGGATGCCGGCTCAGCGATTGACCCATGATGGTAAATGCGGTGCCTGCAAACAGGCCTTGTTTGAAGGCACGCCGCTGGAATTATCCAACAGCAGTTTTAGTGCACATGCCAGTGCAGATTTGCCACTAGTGGTTGACTTCTGGGCGCCTTGGTGTGGGCCATGTCGACAATTTGCGCCCGTCTTTGAAGCGGCAGCGCGCGGCATGGAACCGGCCGTCCGTTTAGCAAAGGTGAACACTGAAGTCGAACAAGAGCTTGCGCAGAAATTTGCGATTCGCAGTATTCCGACTTTGATGATTTTTAAAGCTGGCCGTGAAGTCGCGCGGGTTTCCGGCGCATTACCGCCAGAGCAGTTCAGGCAATGGGTCGCACAATCCTTGCGATAGCGGCTCGATAAAAAAACACGACCAATCAGGTAACTCAAGCTAACACAACGTTGCCCAGGGTTACCTGATTGCGTTTCTGTTGCTTACAGCGCGGTCGCAAAGATTGCCAGCATGCGACCCCATGCGCGCTCAGCAAGTTCTTCGTGGTAAATCGGGAAGTCAGGCACACACCAGCCATGCATGGCTGCATACACTTCAATCTCTGCCTCAACGCCAGCCGCGTCAAATGCCGCACGCAGCACATTTTTGCTTTCCGGGTCGCGTTCATCGTCGTTCTGTGCAACGGCAATCAGCATATGCGCTTTCATGTTCGGGATGCCGAGGTGCGGGCTGTCGGCATTGGCTGTATTCAGCCCACCACCATGGAATGAACCACCAGCACCAATACGATCAGGCAAAGCCGCAGCCGTGCGCATCACAATCGGGCCGCCCATGCAGTAAC
>JAUSPW010000184.1 GCA_030652635.1 Pseudohongiella sp.
TTTACTGCACCCTGTAAACCCAAGGTTGCAGATGGCACAAAGCCATGGTTGGCTGTGCATGCTCCGCCGCCCACAGGTGCCTCAACGCCAGCGGTTAAGTGTGTTGACGGACACGGCAGCCGACCGTAGGTTTGTGCATAACCGTACAGCGCTTCTTCGATGAGTTTTATTTGCGTACTGGCATCGGTGCGGCGTGTAATTTCAGTGCTTTGGCCAAGGGCCGCCAGCAATCCTCCCAGAATCAGCCCCATGATCAGCAGTACAATCGACATTTCGATCAGTGTGAAACCAGCATTCTTGTTCGATTTCATAGTTTGCTCCTTGCCGGTGGAACTAGCAGCGATTGGGGAGTGGCTCAATGCCGGCGGGCACATTTGTAATGGTAAAGACTATCTGACACCCTGAGAACTGCACAGTAGCACTGTTCGCTGATACAAAACTGTACGTGGCAGTACTGTGCCACTGATTAGCGGCCAGCCAACCCGCATCAGCAACAATCGCCGCTTCAAATGCCACTTGATCTGCGGGGTAACTATTGCCATTGGCAACAAACCCGGCATCAAGCACACGCTTGATATCCATCACAACTTTAGGTGTCATCACTGACATCAATTCCAGACGCCGGATAGTGATAATGCGGTCATTAAGCAGGGCCGGATTGGCAGCCAATGTGCTGATAAAATTGGTACCGACAGCGTTACTGTCTTCGAGATAATTGGCAGCAAGGTTGTTTGGTCGCGTCTGCCCCGCTAAGGGGGTATCGGCATCAATAATCACAGCAACAATGTCATTAGTAGCATCTAGCGTGAGTTGACCATTGCTATTGGCATTGAGTATCTGTACGGGATTCATTTTGTAGGCAGGGCTGACGGCATACCAGAATTGCTGGTCGGTACCCGCGGCGATGGGACTGATAACAAAGGTGCTGGGAGCGGTCAGCGTCACTAACGCAGGTAAGCGCCCTGGGGTGTTGGCTGCGCAGGGCGCATTGGGTTCGCCATCATTATCCGTATCCGGACAAGGCAATCGCCCCGGCCCTATGTTGTATAAGTCTGGAACGGACAATGCAAATGCAATCAGTGCCTGCTTGGCGTCTGAGAGTTGCTGGTTACGGTTCAGATCGCGCGTCACGCCGCGGACATTGAGCGCGGATAACATAACGGTTGCTGCAATGGCAAACAACACCAGAAATAAGGCGATCAACACCACACCGTGCTGTCGATTGATGGACAAGGGCTTCATTGCATGTACTCCATAATCGTGCGCAGAGTGGCAAGAATAGCAATTTCGCTGGCGGGGTTAGGTGCGCTGGCGTCTGCCGCGGCCTCCGCCGATTGTTCATCGTTTTCTGATCCTGCCTGTTGTCCGGTTGGTGGTACAACAACAGGTTCGTTTGAAGGCAGGATGATGTTGGAAATGACACCCGAGGCCAGGTGGAAGCGCTGGCCAGGCAGTATCAAAAATGTGTTGTCCTTATGCTGTATCTGCATCGCTGTTAAATGTCCATGCTGCACGACCTTCATACCTGCAGGTAGAGAGCCTTCATTAACTGATTCTCCATTAATCCACAGGGTGCGCGTACCGTCGCGCCGGGTAACGCTGCCACCAAAATTGAGTTCTACATTATTGGGTGGCGGAGGCCTGACGTTTTCTTCTTGCTCGATGTAAACAAACTCCGGCCGGGTTTCCTCAACAACCACACCTTGTTCTCCGCGTCGTCGCATTTGCTCTAGCAGCAGTCGCTCAGCCGGTGTTGTGAACAGACGCCCAGGCAAGGGCGCTTGAGCGTTTGCTTGGGTGTATCCCCCTAATGCGGTTACGATCAATAACACCAACTGCAGAATCAGCCTGTGTTGAGTGTTCATCAGTATTCTTCCAGCACGGGTGGCACTAGGGCCAGGTTGTACCAAAGTATTTCGCAACTGGCTTCTAAGTTTTCAGTGACACTGTTAAAAGACGCAGAGGCACTTGAAAACGGTTTGATCAAACAGCGTTTTGGCTGCAACAGGCCTGGGAACACCAGCAAAGCGTCGAGCACTTGCAGAAGATCGCCTTCATGCAGCAGTGCCATGGCAAGGCTGACGGGTGCGGCTCGCACAAAAACGGGGTCGCCGGGCAGTGGATCTTCTGGCGGATAACTGACCGCCACTTCGTTGGATTCGCGAATCTGGATGTTGATGGGGTAGAGTCTGGAACGTTGCCTGAGCG
>JAUSPW010000284.1 GCA_030652635.1 Pseudohongiella sp.
TTGTGCGGCAGCGTCCATTGATTCTGCCAGGGTGGCTTTGAGTAGTCGCTTGGACTGACCTTCGCTCAGTACAATCTGGTCGGGAGACAGGCCCAGCTCGAAACAGAACCGCTTGAGCATCTGACCGCAAACGCTGTTGACGGTTCCCAAGCGGGCCTGGCCGATGGATGTGGCCAAGTCGATGCGTCCGTTCTCAAGAAGCCTGGAACGGGCGCGTTCGCGCAGCTCGGCGGCGGCCTTCACCGTGAAGGTTGTGGCCAGGATAGCATTAGGCCGAGCTGCGCCGGATTCGAGTGCTTGGGCGAGCGTTTCGGTCAGTTTGTAGGTCTTGCCGCTGCCGGCGCCTGCGCTGATGAACTCGATGTTGAACATCATTGCCAGCCTCCCAGCAAAACGAGGTAGTCACGGTCCCATTTGCTTGGACCATTGACACGAAGCGTTCCTTCAGGGCCTTGGAACTCGTCTGGCCGGCCTTCCGGAACGACGTCGACAGTCCCAGCGTCCAGCTGCTGCTTGCGCCAGTTCCAGGTAGCGCGTGCGCGGTCGATCAGGGTTGCAATGGTAACGCCGTCCGGCGGCCTTCTGACGTGGGCTTTCGGGAAGGTGTTGGCAGCGGTGACGTACAACGCGCCGCTTTCCAGGATGAAGTAGCCAAGCGCGACGGGGGCGACACCTTTCATTTGTTCGATGAGGTTTGAGTAGAGCGCCAGTTGCAGGTGCTCGCCTGCGCTAAGCAAGCCGGCGTAGTGGTTGTCGCTTCCCCACTTCATATCTAAGGCGACAGTTCGCTTGTCACCAAGGGTGGCAAGTAGGTCAATCTTGCCGATAAGCGGGATCACACCCAGGGTTCCGGTGAACTCTACTTCGGTCTGGACCTTTATTGCGCCAGCGGACCTTAGGTGGTCTAGGAGACTGCAAATGGCCCTTTCGCAGACCTTGCGGAAGTGCTGTTGGCTTACACCTGCTCCTTGCATGAGTAGGACGGCGCCCTCGGTCTGTAGGAGCATGCCGACTTCAGATCGGAACCAGACGATTGCGGCGTGGTTCGACCAAGTTAAGGCATCTTCGTGAGCGAAGAGCCTCTCGAACACGCGGTGCGCAAGGATGCCGAGCAGGCGGTTGTCTTCCTCCACCGCTAGGACATAGCTGGGCTCCATGTAAGCCACCCGCTTAAGGACGAAGAGAGCGGGGTCGTTGAAGAGTTCGTTGAGCGTTGTGAACGACTGCGCGAAATCTCCGAGCTGTACAGAGTTCGGAAATAAAATTTGCCTTGGGGGTGCGGGAAGTGGTTGAGGCGGAATTACTTCGGCCGTTGTCCCGAGAAGTGCGGAGCCTAGGGCGGTGTCCAGATCGAGCGCGCCAGATTCTATGTCCGGTACGAGCTTCTTCAGAAGCTGGCGAACCGGATGAACTTCTGCATGAAGGGGAGGGCAGACTAGGACAAACTTCTTCCTCGCGGCAAGTAGGGGCCGCAGCCACTGCTGTGCCAAAGAAATTAGCTCACGTGCCGGGTCTCGCAGTTGAACACCCTGCTGAGTGAGAGCTGCCACCTCCGAAGGGGACCAGGGTAGTGGGGTGGGCAGAACAGGCGTGGCCGGCATCCACCAGACAACCTCGTCGGCGGCCTCGATGCACGCGGCTGCCGTGTTCGCCGAACGCATGCAGCCGACATGGGGCACCGCAGCGGGGTTAGTTGCCCCTGATGGCGTGGCGTGGGCCACTAGTTGCTCAATTTGCCGCGGCAGAACACTCGTCAGGCCTTGCCGAGCCAGCTCGATCAGTGCGTCGTAGACGGCCGTACATTGGCGATGCGCCATCAAAAAGCTCTCCACGTCGGCGGATTCACTAGTGAGGCGACGCCGCATCGCTTCCTTGAGCCGGTCGATCCGAGCGATAAGCGCATCTGTGGGCACTCCTTTGGTGCGAGACCAACGCTCGGATTCCAACCAGTAGGTGATGTCACCTGCAATTTCCCGAGCGTCGTCACTTGCGGCGAGCTTAGCCTTGGCCGCAGTCCAAGCCGCGCCGCCTATTCCAGGCTGCTTGGCAATAGCGCGGGCGAGCGTGCGTCTCGCGCGACGACTGAACGGACCGACCGGGTGGGTCAAGAAGTCCAGCAGTCGATTTATGTCAAGAGGCTCCCAGCACATCTCCACGGCAAGGGGTAATGCCTGAAGCGCTGGACGAAGCTGACTCGGGCGTTCGAACCCACAGTTGACCCCGCCTGTTGCGGCTAGGGTCACGTCCAGTGAGTCGCCGGTGTCTTCGGCCAGGATCAGTCGGTCACCAGGCGAGTGCGAGTGTTGTGCTCTCACCCAGTTTTCGGCTGTCATGGAAGTGAGGGAGTGCACCAGCAAAACACTCCCATCAGTCGGAGCGGTCAAAATGCCTGCCACGCCGCCGGTCAGCATAGTCAGGGCATTGCCTTGCAATGCGCGGAGTTGGCCTTCTCCCTGTGGTTCAGGAAGGCAGATCTCCACGGCGGGCAAGTGGTCGAGCACATGTCGCCAGAGCAAGGGGAAGTCCTCGGGCATGTCAACCAACGCAACTGACTTGATGGGACCAGGGCCGGACTCGCGAAGAGCTTGCACTACCAAGTGCAAGCGCTCTGCCTCTCCGGGAGGCAGCACTTCGAGCGCCGTCTTCTCGATGGCGGCAAGTTCCTGAAGCCGCAAAGGGTGCATTGACTGTGCACCACCGTCCCAGCCTCCTAGTCGCCACTCGTCGCGCCAGGCCAGCAGCCGCGCTGCCGTACCGATGCTGTCAGCCTTCATGGACTCACTGTAGAAGCGTGAGTTGTTGTCATGGTCCCGAAGCAGGCCGGAGTAGACCGCAACCCGTTTGGCAGTGGACGCTTCCGGCGCACTCAGACCGAGGTAGGTTTCCAGAAGGGACAGAAATCCGAGGCGGCCGACTACTGGTGTGCTGAAGAAGTTTGTCGGGGACGGACCCTGGCGGGCGTCCAGGAACAGACCAAAAGTGACGTGCATAACGAGGTTTACTCCCTTGGAGACAATCGAATGCAAGCGTTAAATTGCTTTTTGTTCACCTGCTCCGAGTCGACGAGGGTAATCGACTTCTAACACACAGCAACTCGACAACCTCAAGCAATGGAAGAGCGATAATGAAATTATCACACTGCCTTCACTGAACCAAGCAACGTCGTTAGATTCAAAATAAGTATGAAATGATGTTGCAACGTCCTACGCGATTCGTCGTTAAGCTCTGTGATCGGAGATAGAAGCTTGCAGCTGTTCTCTGAGGTTCCTGCCAAATTCGTCTGTCTTTTGTGCCATTAGATAGATGCCCTTTCCATTGCTCCGTTTAGCCCACAATTCACCTACCATCCGCTTCTCCTTTTCTTGGTCAGCGCTGAAGCGATCAGCGCCTTTATATTCGATAATAAACAACCTTCCATCTGTTAGCTTGGCTACAAAGTCTGGATATGTTCGCTGAGTAGAAGTAGGCATCCAGAACTGATTCGCATGAACTAAGTTACGCACCCAGAACTCAACCCCGTCGAGGAAGTCAATTGCCTGTGCACAGAGGAATTCCTCTGATTCCTGCCCCCCAGCAGTCTTCCAAAGCAAATCGCCAGGGCGGGGATAAAAATGCTTTTTGAATCGATACGGGCCTTGATAATACGAGTGTGCCGGGTACTGAGTCATGTCAGATGGGAATGTAAAATCATACTTAGGTTCGGTATTAACCGTGATTTCCAATCGTTCTTGAAAGAGTGCTTGCTGGAAGCCTTCTTTGTAAGCTTTAGCTTTGGCTAAATGCAATTGCTCAGAGAGCTTTCTACGAAGAATAAACTGACCCTTGAGCAATTGAGCGAGAGAGAATCCGCGCTCAGTTAACAGGCCCTGGATGGCTCGACGTAACCACTCTCTAAGCACTGGCTGTTTTACTGATGGATCTCGTATCTCATTGTCTAGCCAACCGATCAAATCCATCTCGGTTCGATCTTGTGCGAAGCCTGGTAAATAGGTCACAACATCATCTTTGATGTGATGAAATTTCACTTCCCGACCATCAAGATAAACCTCAAAGGTCATAGCGTCCTCATTGAAGCGAAAACTCGTGAGATCGGGCGCGTACGAAAGTAGATCCCAAGAAAATTCAGCTGATACTGCCCCGCGTTCTAGTAGTTCAAGTTCGCCCTGTTCTACGGAATACAGACGAGGCACACTAAAGATTAAACCGCGTTCGCTGGGAGCTTTCGCTGCTTCAGTAACCTGCTGGTGCCGCTCCACCGCAACAACCAAGTCACTTCGCTCATTTGGCGGCGCAGATTCCACAATAGCATCTACCGTCGACCCATCTAAAAAGTCGCTGATTTCAAGATGTCCGCCCTCACCTTTTTCGCTCGGGACGAATTTTACTCGTGCCTTATCGCGCTCAGGAATTGCATCAAAATCAGGTTCCCTTGAAACATAAATACGAGTGACCGGGAGTGCCCGAGTAGCGGTTTCTCCGCCCTCAAGGGGCAGCACAGGTAATCCCTCGTCCTTCCGAATTGCAGAAAGAGCTTCCATTGGGTTAAAGCCAATGTTTATAAGCGATTGTGTCAGCTCCCCCGCAGCGCGACCAAAACCTTCTGAAACAACGTGTGCGTAGGCCTTACTCATAGCTTCCTGCTTACGAGGTGTAGCATATGGCATGCGAAGAACACGACCGAGGAGCTGCTGAATATCTTTGTCGCTCTTGACTTGTGCTACTGAACAAAACACATATGCTATAGAGCAATCCCAACCCTCTTTCAAAGCCTGCTTTGTGATGATTACCTCTATTGGGCAATCCTTCGCGAAAAGATCAACTCCATCAATTTCACGCTGATCACCCGTTGCAATTGCAATTGCCTCTTCTTTCAAACCATCATTTTCAATCAAATGCTCTTTAACTTGCTCTACCGTAGCTACTCCACGCGCATTTTCAGCCTGTACAAGCAGCAATGGTCTAATGTATTCCGGTTCATCAAAAGCGATCTTGGAGAGGGTCTTACGTCGTGCTACCGCACTACTAACAGCTGCCTGCCACTCCCCATTATGTTCCTTCAGCACGACTGGGAACTTGATCATGTTTTCTGCCTTCAGCTCGAAAGCTGACACACTAACCAGAACATTAGAACTTGTACTGTTAGGTGTTGCAGTCAGCTCAACGATTCCACGAGGCCCGAGACGGTCGTAAACTTTATACGACAAAGGAGTGTTCGCGTTATGGGATTCGTCGGTAATAACTAATGGACCATGCAGTTTCAGTAGGTTGGCAAACGAGGCTATAGCTTTGCCATCTGGACCCTTCTCTAGGTATTCAAGTTCACGGGTTGATCCTACGAAATGAGGCTCTAAATCCTCGTGGTACTCATATACCCTTCTTCCTTCAGTTTCCTCAACACGAAGGGCCGCAATCGTTGATATAACGATGCAGACTTTTGTGCTGAGATCCGCAGGGCGTATGTGAGTGAAATCGTCCACGTCAAATACGGCAACTTTACCATCAAAAGCATCGTCTAATTCCTGGCGGTATGGATGCCTTGTATTGCGAAAAGCTTCCAACGTCTGATTCTTAATCTGCGTGGTCGGTACCATCCAAAGAACTACGGGATACTCTCTCTCAAGCAGATATGTTCCCGCGGCTTGGATGAAATGTGCGCCGAGAATAGTCTTGCCACCCCCGGTCGGGATTCGCAGACAAACGTATGGCACATGCGGCTGATTGGGCAAGGGTTTGTAGTCAGTGACCATTCCCTTATCAGCAGTTGCAGCAAAAGCTGCCGCTGGACCTGAGAGTCGAGATAAGTCAAAAAATTCTTCCAAGCTTTTCTTTGCACGGCGTTGATAAAGTTTGAGCGCAAGCGCCATATTAGCGAGCCTTGATATCGTAAGGGGTTTGTTTGAATGTGATATCTAATTCTGACATCAGCTCCTCTGGCAAGTCGTTTGCCTCACCATAAATAACTTTGGGGCCATTAAACTTTGGGAGACACTTCAATATACGCTTAGTTAGTACATTGCCGCCGCTCTTGCTCAAGTCCCCTAGAATGCCATTAAAAAGCAAGTAATAGCCGATTTCATTGTGCACCCCCAAAAATGCTTCAGTTTTCGCCCGAGTCGATCTTGGCGCACCTGTTTCTGCGAACCAAATGTGGGCTGCGAGATCCTTGAATCGCACACCTTTTTGAATACGACCCTCATCATCAAAAATCGAATTGCCTAATTTGAAAAATTGGAAGCCACCACCACCCTTCCACCCAACTGATTTTGATATTCCTGAATCCTCTCCTTCAACAACTTTTGCCAGACGTACTTGACACTTTGATCGCGCATGCTCACCACGCTCAATCCCAATCCAGCGCCGATTCATCTTGTGTGCAACTGCAGCTGTAGTGCCCGACCCAAGAAAGCAATCTAATACTAAGTCTTGAGGGTGCGTAACCAACTCTAGACAACGCTTAACTAGCCCCTCAGGTTTCTTACTTTTCGGAAGAGAGACATGTCCTTCCTTGTGTAAGTTGTTCGACAACAAATCATCCCACAATGTAGTGAGTGGCTCGCCAGCGACCAGCTCGCCATCAATCTCTTTCAGCTTCCCAGAATAAAATATAATCCGTTCGCCTGCCAGAAAGTACATGTCAGAGTGATTAGCTCTCTCGAGCTTAAATATGTCCTTTGGGGATGCTAGCGAGGCGTCAATATATTTTTTTGCGTCCTCTCCGACTGCATTGTAATCGGGCCGAGCTAAACGGATGACTTGTCTAGAATGGTCAATCACAAAAGTGTTAAGAATGTCCTCAAGCTGGTCTCCATATTCCGATTTTAACTCCTTCAATGACTTATCCATGTATTTAACAAAAGCCGAAGAAAGGGTAGCAAACTTCCATTCCTGATGAGGGGCATCTGGATTCAGTAGAAATCTGTTATATCGTTTATCTCGCGCCCTCCCAGTGAACAATCGGTTCGGTTTCCACTTTGATTTATTCTTGGCATAGACAACTATAAAATTGGTGGTGCTTACCAATCCTGGGTTGATTGATTTATGTCCAGTTGCTGCGCCTTGTTTAAATGTCACTATCGCGATTCGATTCTTACGTTGGAATATCTCGTCAGCGATTGCGATCAGGTATCCCAATTCATTATCATCAATGTGGATAAAAATAGTCCCATCTTCGCTTAGCAACTCGCGCTGCAGCTCTAGTGAGGGATAAAGGATGGAGAGCCAAATGGAGTGCTCTAAGTTGTCATCATAGTCATCGAAAGCTTGGCCGGTATTAAACGGCGGATCTGCATAGATGCACTTAACCTGACCAGAATAATATGGTAGTAACGCTTTCAGGGCATCCAAGTTGTCCCCTTCGATCAGCATGTTAGGAGAATCCTCTTCTCCGCGCGAAAGGCTTTGTATAGGCTCCAGCAGACGATAAGGAGCTAATGAAGACCGCGTGAGATCAATATCTCGGTTGTACCACGAAAGCATTGGCATTAACTTATTTCCTCTATAAATCTAGATCAATCCGTTAATGCCGCCGCTTTAACAGTGATATCGGTCAATCCCAATCGGGCGATTGAAAAGATTAACTTGCCGGATTTTAATAGTCAATCCAATAAGTTGCATCACACGAAGCCTTATTGCTGTAAGGCTGATTCCGTTGAGGCAAGCCTTCATTTACATCTATCCCATCATTTTGGGAAGAATTGCCCTATGTCAGAGAGCGGAGTTTTAGTCTTACATTTGTAGTTGCCCCTTCAACAAAAAACATTGGGAGTGGGCGGTGTATGTGGAGACTCTTTGCATCCTTGAGAAGGACCCCGCCCTCTCAGTTACGATGCAATTATGCGGGCGATTTTGCTGGCTCTCCTTCCGATGCGCCAATAACATAGGTACATTTCGCGCTATTGGATATGAAAAGCGCGCGAACGCATCACTAATGCAGCAATTCAAGAGGGATAGTAACTATGTGGGATTAAATATTGGCGGTATCGTCTCTATTAAGGCGGCCTCAATTCAACCCAGTATAAAAAAAGCGGAAAAATACGTCGATATTCCAACGTTCTTTGAAGAAATTTGATCTCAACAAAGCTTTTTTCCTATTATTTTTCCCATTTAACGTACAGAAAGAGCTATGCCACTTATTTTACTAGAGAATTTTATCAATATATATTCTCAAGTTTTTATATGTCCACCAGTTAAGAAAAAAGAAGGGGACGGAGGGCGCAAGCGCTCCGTCCCCTTCTTTTTTGCATCTTATACCTGTACTCGATGCACTTGGCGCGCAGCTGAGCCAGTTCGGTTAAATGGATTAACGCGCAAGACAACCTCCTGCGGCCGGAATGCCTATGTGTTAAAGCTTCAGGTAATGGGTCCATCGGAATTCGGTACGCACTGCGCTCCAAAAGTGTTCTTCAAATGCGCAAACTCCAAAACCACGTAGCGATGCCAAACATACAGACTTCCAATTGCCGCTCCCCAGTATCCATGCTCAGACGTGATTAGCAACAAAATAGCAAACAACAGCATGCCAATTGCTGTCAGAATCAGATCGGATGACCGATTAAGCACTTGAGCAGACTTCAACTCTACGCTCAGCACCTTTTGCAGAATTGTTTCCATAAACATTCCCTCGCTAGTTTCTTTGAGTTATCGCTTAATCAACATTGGCAAGTGCATCTAAATCACAGGATCAGCCCATGAACACGCCTTCACCCATTGGCAACTTTGAACGCTACCTGTCGCTTTGGGTTGCTCTGTGTATCGCCGCGGGCATCGTCTTGGGCAGCGCTTTGCCGGATCTTTTCCAGCGTATGGCAGGCATGGAATACGGCTCGGTTAATTTTATAGTCGCCGTGCTGATCTGGTAAAAGTAGCGAGAGGCAGGCCACAATGGCCGTCTCCCGATTCACTGCCCGAGCCAAGCCCTTGTCGATACTTAGATTATTGGGCACCGTGGTAATGTTGTCCTTGGTGTATTTTGCCAATCGCACACAAGGCTGGTTTCCAAAAAGTGAGTAGTTGCATGACAATCATCTCTCGCAGCCCTGA
>JAUSPW010000202.1 GCA_030652635.1 Pseudohongiella sp.
TGGCATTGAGCGCCTGCAGCGAACCTGCTGTACAGACAAGCGAAATCACCCCCGATACAGTGCTGAGTGATTCCGTGCCAAACGACGTTGATCTTGCCGTCAACACTTTGATTGCAGACGAAATCTCAGTTGCCGAGTTACAAACTGCCATGGCCAGTGGCACTCTGACTGCAGTTGCCATTGTTGAACACTATATCAATCGCATCAATCAACTCGACGACCTCACCAATTCTGTTTTGGAAATCAATCCAGATGCGCTGGCCATCGCCTTGCAATTGGATGAAGAGCGGGCGGCTGGCCGCGTGCGTTCTCCCCTGCACGGCATCCCGGTGCTGCTCAAAGACAATATCGATACTGCTGACCGTATGAAAACCACCGCGGGCAGTCTGGCACTTGTTGGTGCACCCACACCTGACAAGGATGCATTTGTGGTGCAACAACTGCGAGATGCGGGCGCTATCATTCTGGGCAAAACCAATCTCAGTGAATGGGCCAATTTCCGCTCCACCAGCTCTTCAAGTGGCTGGTCAGCGCGTGGCGGTCAGACCCGTAATCCCTACAATACGGATGTTACGCCCTGTGGCTCCAGCTCAGGATCAGGTGTTGCAACAGCTGCCAACCTGACAGTGCTTGCGGTGGGTACAGAAACCGACGGCTCCATCATCTGCCCGGCCAGCAACAACAGCCTGGTGGGCATCAAACCCACTTTGGGGCTGGTATCGCGCAGCGGCATTGTTCCAATTGCTCACAGTCAGGATACCGCAGGGCCTATGGCGCGCTCAGTCGCTGACGCAGCCGTTCTGCTGACAGCTATGGTGGGTGTCGACCCACAAGATCTCATTACACTCAACGTCACGACCAGCGAAGCAATTGATTACAGTAACTATTTGCAGACTGGAGCACTGGCTGGCAAACGTATTGGCATCATGCGTAGTCTGTTTGGCCGCAATCTTCAGGTAGACGCACTGCTGGCGCAGCAAATTGCTGTGTTACGCAGTGCGGGCGCGACGCTGGTCGACATCGACATGCGGAATACCCCGGAAATCAACGCCGCTGAATACCAGGTGTTGCTGTTTGAATTCAAAGATGGCCTGAACAAATACCTGACACAACGTGGTGGTTTTTATCAGTCGCTGGAGCATTTGATCCGATTTAACGACGTCAACCGTGATGTTCAGATGCCATTTTTTGCACAAGAGGTTTTTCTTGAAGCCCAGGCAAAATCTAATCTGCGGGACCCTGCATACGTGGCCGCCCTCAGCACTGCCAAAACCGGCAGTCAGGGCATTATCGACAGCGCTCTGCGGGCAAACCAACTGGATGCCATCATAGCGCCCAGCAATGGCCCGGGCTGGCTGATTGATCTGGAAAATGGCGACAATGGCAGCAGTGTGAATTATGTGTCCAGCGCTGGCTTGGCTGCGATCTCAGGTTATCCGGCGATTACGGTACCTGCCGGCTACCTCAATGGCCTGCCGGTCGGCTTGACGTTTATGGGCAGCGCGTTCTCTGAACCTGTACTGATTGGCATTGCCTATGACTTCGAACAAAAAACATTGGCCAGGCGTGCTCCGGGGGCATTGTAAAAACAGGCACCAAGAGCCCGGACAAGCGGAGCAACTGATAAAACAGACCAGCCGTCTGAAGGGAAAAATAACAACATGAACGCATCAGATATTCTTGCCGCTATCGAGCCGCTGGGCGCAGCCAGTTACCGTAAAGTGCTGGCCAATCATGGCATTCCAGAACCCATGTATGGCGTCAAAATCAGCGATGTGAAAGCGCTGTTGAAACAATGGAAAATCAAAAAGGATTATCAGCTTGCGCTCGATCTGTATGCGCAGCCGGTTTACGACGGCCGGTACCTGGCAGGCCTTATTGCAGACGAAAAGCGTATGACGGCTGATGACTTGCAGCGCTGGGTAGTTACCTCCGACTGCGCCTCCCTCAGCCAAAATACCGTTGCGTGGGTTACCGCAGAAAGTGCTTACGGCCTCGAGCTTGCAAGACGATGGATTGAATCCGGCAGTGAACTGGTGGCCTGCTCAGGATGGTGCACATTTGGCGGCGTAGTGGCATTAAAACAGGACAATGAACTGGAACTGGCTGAGTTGACGGCTCTGCTCCGCCGTGTTGAAGAAACCATTCACTCCGCACCCAATGAGGTGCGTTATTGCATGAACAGCTTTGTGATCAGTGTCGGGAGTTATGTACAGCCTCTAACAGCGGAAGCACTTCGAGTAGGACGTGCCATTGGACAGGTCACCGTGGACATGGGCAACACGGCCTGCAAAGTGCCATTTGCACCCGACTATATTGCCAAAGTTGAGGCGCGCGGAACCCTGGGCAAAAAGCGTAAA
>JAUSPW010000208.1 GCA_030652635.1 Pseudohongiella sp.
GATATACCATCTCACCGATCTCCTCATAAAGCCCGCATCTCGCCTCATACCACTGGTCTGTCGCACCCTTTTTTTCCCTTTGCGCTTCCCCGTCTTTAATAATCTGTATCAGACTTTCGATCATCGGGGTTATTTCCAGCATCTTAGACATTTTGACCTCCTGTGAGCACCCCCAGCGGGTGCCGTATCGGAAGCCTGCTGATACCCACGCGCAAGGCTGTCAATGATCCCGTAGGGACGCGCTAGCGCCTGTCATTGATTGCCTGAGCATGGGTATAAGCTGAGCTGAAGTAGGCAAACGCGCTCTATCTACGAAGCTGTGACGGTTTTGATTTTGGACCGCGCAGCGGTGGGAGTGTCAGTAACACTCCCACTTTACCGTGGACGTCCACGGTCTGTTCAAGCTGCTTCATGACCTTTTCCATTCGTAAGCCTTTCTTTTTCAAGCTTTTTTACGTGTTTTAGCCACAGATTTCTGCATTCTGTGTTTTTCGCACGCAAAGCAAAGCTCACAGCCATTATTTCTACTGGGTCAATATCCAGTATCTGGCCGATTCTTATAGCGTTTTTCTCGGATACACCTGCGCCATTTTGTATGGCCGTCCATGCCTGTTTTGTCATTCCTATGTGCTTCATTGTCTGTTCGTAGGTAGCGAAGTGCAGCCTGTCCTTAATCGCCTCAATGTATGGAACTATTGTCTTCATAAGTACATGGTAAATCAGTGGTTGACTAACATGGTGGTAAATTGTTAATTTACCGGTAAATCGGCTATTTACTAAAAACAATATGTTCTACGACTGGCTTCACCCATATCAGGATTTTGACTTCAAACTGCCCATCATTTCCGATGAGCGTTTTTTCGTCCAAGACACTGTGACCGGTGAAATCAAGACAGATCGTCAATGCCCAGTAGTAGAGAAGGGCAGTTTCTCCACTTCAATTACTTTCAAAGTCACTGCCAACAGGGTTGAAGTCGTCGGCAATCCATCTCGTTTCAACCGCTTGGACAACTTCGAAGGTTTTCGAACACTTGATGACTGTTTTGCTGTTTACAACCAAACCATGGACAAACTCGGCTTGCCACGTTTTTCAAAGTGCACACGTGTCTGGCGGGGCAGGGCAGATTCTAAAGGCATATTCCCGATCATCTCCGATGGTGCTTGCCTAAAGGAAGTTCACGTTACCTCTAATCAGGCCAACGGCGCAGGGATGGCACAAACTGTCATTAGAGCACTTTCCACACAACGTTTTAATAATTCACTCCCTTACCTGTTCTCAGACAGTAATTCAGTTACTTGGAAAAGTGCGCAAGGCAACCAGCGGCTACTACGTCCAACAGTTTATAACAAGGCTGTCGAAATGGATTTAAAGCTGTTGCCAAAAATGAAACGCTCTTTTGGACAATCGTCCGACGAGTTTAATTATGTAACTGATCTTTCCAGATATTGCCACGATAACGGCATCACACGACACGAAGTCAACCTTAAACCAGAATGGTTATCTCGCAACGGCTGCAAGTTCTGGGGACTGTTTGACGAGAACAAATTAAAGAGGCCCCACGAGGAACTCATGAAAGTACAAGACCGATTAGAGGTATCACATATGACCGTAGAAAACGTCAGCGACATGCTTATCAGAAAGGGCATTTGCAGCAGTAAACAAAGCAGCAATTCAACAGCTTTGTATTATATGGAGTGGATGCACGGAAAGTCATTTGATCTTCAGAAAAAACAAGTACAAACGCATCGCGCACGTTTACGCCTTATAGGCGTCGACATAGCACAACCATGCGACCTGTCACGAGTATCAAGCATACAGGTCATCAAATCGCAGGAAGTTATATCAATGCCTGCTGTCGCGCCGGACTGGTACCGGCATCCAGTTAGACCAGTTCAATTAAAACTTGTAGCTTAAGGAGAATACAAATGGCTGAAGCAGCTGTTCAACAACTAAGACCAACCCGCATTTGTGAAATGCCAATTTCTGGCAGGGTAGACAGTGTTAAAACATTCGAAGGAAAAACATACACACGTGTAACGTGTCCAGCAAAAGATGCTTTCTCAATGCCGTCTGTATTTGAAGTCCGAAGTCTTCGAAAATTCGCTGAGATTGGGCAAGAGTTTAATTCCAAGCAAGTCAGCGTCTCTGGCTATATTCGCGACTACCAATACCCAGACAAGAAAACAGGCGAGATGCGTCCCGGCCAAGATAATAACGTGTACTTCGAATTGATAGAAAATTAATCATCATGCAATTCGAAGCAACAACAACTGATGTCTTTATGCTCTTGCTCTGCACAGCCGTTGTTGTTTGCTTCTGGCTTGGCAGGATCGCAGGGTACCAAAAAGGATAATGATGATGGATTTAAGTTTTTATCCTGCTGTACTAACCGCCTTACTTATAGTGTCTTTCGTCGGCTTTAAGTGGGGCAAATCCGAAAAAATATTCGACGAATTTTTACAGGAGTCAACAAAATGAGAAAGACAATGAAACGCGCCGCTGGCGTAGCAGTAACCTCTGCAACACTCGTTGCCGTTCCGGCCATGGCAGCATTGCCAGAACAAGTGACAGACGTATTCACAGAAATGGGAACCAATGTCGGTCTGGCAATGGCTGCCGCATTCGTTCTCTGGGGATTGGTGAAAGGCGGTACAACGTTGTTCAAGATCGCCAACAAGTTCCTGTCAAAAGCAGTATAACCACTGGCGCAATAAAAACTGCCCGTACATCGTGCGGGCTTTTTTTTGGGTAAACAAAATGAAAAAATACATATTAATACTGATGCTCTTTGTTTCACCTGTTCAGGCCCAGACAACCATTAAAGAGTATTACGAACCTTTAGGCTATTACACTCAATTATCCTCCGTTAACACTTTAAACACAGTAGGAATAGTCACAGAAATTGAGGCAGAAACGGCCATCGAAAAAGAACCAAGCGGAATCATTTCAGCGTTTAAAAACGCGTCAAACGGTCACGTTATAGTGAAGTTTGCATATCGAGTAATGCATTCTGCCAGTACTTGGTGGAACCAAACTGATCAATCACTAATAAAAACAAAACCAGCGATTGACGTACCTTTATCACTCTCAATGGTTTCATCTTCAGATTATGACTTCGCTGTAATAGGACGCGAAGTCCAAATACCAGACAACATTCTCCAAGCACTCGCAGAAGAAACATTAACCGACCCTGATTCCATCAGCTGCGCCGCTTTATTAGATTTCGGTTATGTTCTTCCTTGCCAATACCCACCTTTATTGGCAGGAGAAGACACATCACCGCTCGGAACCTGCAAAAACGGTACAGCGGCAACTTATAATGATCAGACTACAATCGGCACAAACTGGACAATATCTCAGTGTCTAAATGCCATTGACTCTAGGTACCATTTGTATACCGGAGCAAGCAATCCACGATTAGCCAGGACAACTTGTTCTGGCACATCAACAAAAACCATTCGAATATATATGCGCTGGGATACTGCACAATCATCATTCATGGATATTGGACATTTTCGCTGGACTACACCAGAACCTTGTTTCCAAGTAATGCTTGCCGATCCCATAAGTACACATGTACAGGGATCATACGATTACAAGAACCCAACAACTGGAATCCCAGAACCAGATGAATCTTTTACTTTAGACATGCTCAAAGATTTGGTCCTGCCAGATCTCCCAGAAATTATTAAAGACTCAGCGATTCTTCCCGATGTTGTTGAACTTGCAACACCATCAACAAATTACAGCGAAGACATATACCAATACTTGTTGGGTTTAAGATCAAGATCATTACAACCTGAAGTCGTATCACCACAAGGTTTCAACGTTCAAAGTAACTCCACGTCACACAGATACCATGAAATTACAACCCCCCCTCGTAATGAGATAAACAACGTACCGCCAACACCACCACCCGTTCTCTTAAACGAAAAAACATTCGACCCACCATTACAGCGCCAACCAATGTACACAGTAGACCCTTATGTCGGTGCATCTTCATCATTCATATCATCACGCGGCGGCATGAACACAGACACACCTCCAGATATTGAAGACCCAGAACCTGATCCAGACCCTGATCCCGGTACTGGCGGGAGCGGTGGCACAACAAACAACATCACAGTAAATGTTGATGTATCAAGCGTTGTCAGTGCAGTTGATCGCGTCAACGCCAGCCTAACTGACACGGTTTCTTTGCCTGATGTTGACGAATATTCACAGCGCGTAATTGGCACCCTCACCGATGCCCTTCAGGGCGTCGGGGAGGGTGGCACTTACGACGCTGGCATTGTCGGCCCTTTGGATTTTATCAAGGATATATTTCCAGCTGCCGGAAGTTGCACACAACTTCAGTTCACAATATTCGAACAGCAAAACATGGGTATAAATATGGATACCTGCGGCGCCTCGGCATTAAAAACCCTTTTGGAGTTTTTTCTTTACGCAGTAACAGCTGTCACTCTCTATTACATGGCCTTATCAATCAGGATTGAATAATCATGCCTTTACCATTATTGCCAGCAGTACCAGCACTTCCAGCACTTACAGCAACGGCTTTAAAACTCGGCTCAACAATCGTTGCATCTGTTTCTGGTCTTATAGCCTTCGCCGGTTCAATGATCACAGCCAGAGTCGGTCTTGTTGCAGCAGCTGTTGCAGCTATCACAGCTCTGACCATTGCATTAATTGCAGTGTTCACAAATTTGGCAAGCTCCATACAAGTTGCAATTCCTGCATCCGCTGTCGAATTTGCAGCTGCATTCTTCCCCGGCAATTTAACAACATGTGTGTCTGTTTTAGTAAGTGCACAAGCGGCCCGTTGGGTATTTCAGCGTAATGTTGAAGTCGTAAAAATGCTGGTGAAATAATGTCAAAGGTCTATTTTATAACCGGGTCACTTGGTGCAGGTAAAACAATGGCAGGTGTCAATCTTGTCAAACAGTACTTGGAAAAAGGGAAGAGGGTAGCTACAAACGTCAACTTGTTTACTGAACAACTCACATCAGCAAATGACACACATTCAAAGATTCTTCGAATACCTGATTCACCCACAATTGATCACCTACGCGCAATAGGTCTGGGATCGCCAGAACAGGCTGACTATACTCATGGTCTTTTGCTACTGGATGAACTTGGCACTTGGTTTAATGCTCGCGACTTCTCCAACAAAGGCCGTCTTGAGATTATCAAATGGTGCATTCACATGCGTAAACGCCGATGGGATGTTGCGTTTATAGTTCAGGATTTCACTATGGTCGATAAGCAGATCAGAGGCAACATTGCTCAATACCTCGTTCTTTGTAAAAGCTCCAAAGAATTCTTTCTTTTTAAACCTTTCCCAAAGTTCCACATCGGCACTGTTATGCACTTACAGTCTAAGCGCGTGGTCGAAAATTGGTTCTACACAGGCAAGCGACTGCACAATTCATACGATACTGAGCAACTATTCCACACCGGGGAGGACGACGACATAGCAGACTCTGACGCTGAAATGTCAGCAGCTGAAGCCAGATCAAAAGAAAAGAATGGTTTGTACTGCTTACTTCCTTGCGGTTACTTGCCACCAGAACAACAGAAAATATCGACTGATCTAGTCATCCATCACAACTCCAGAAGAAAAAAACTGGGCTTTGTTATTTTGTCTTTACCGATCCTCGTTCTCGCTTATCTGTTCGTGCCCGTTCCGGCCAGCGACGTTGATGCCCTAAGTCCTAACACTGACCAGCAAATCTCTACATCGCAAATCACAGAAAACACTCCTCCTGGACAACTTCCACCAGAACCACAACTGGAAGAATTCGACGTGTCTGCACACCTCAAAATACACACATACACAATTTTACCGGGTCGCATAAACATCAGGCTCACAGACGGGCACAACATTTATTCCCCTGACGACTTCACCAGTTTGGGCTTTGATGTAATCCCGGAAACACGTAATACGATAGTTTTACAGAAAGATGATCAGCGTTGGGTCATCCGATGATCGACCATGTACAAGATTCTGTTTGGTATTCACTCATTGAAATATCAACACTTCATTTCAACAGGATTGGTAGGTACCACAACAAACGGGCAGAGAGAAAGAGCGTTTACATCTGCATATCATGCAGACATCTTGCGCATTACCTCGTCGAACATGGTGTTATTAAGTCTTGGCAGGGTGGTTTTCGTAGATTGACCAACATAGAAACAAATGCTATTGCCGCTTTTAAGCTCCATCACAACTGTTTTCACACAGACCCTAACTAAAACAGCGGCTTACTACTTCCGGTAATCTTTATTACCGGAAATAGTATATGGCTCTAAACTCCAGACGAGTTTGTTTGGATTAAAGCCTCATAAATCGTAAGTACCGCCTCAAATCCCTCAATCAAAACCGTAATCTTGAATCACTAAATTACTAGGATAATTATAGTGCGATCTTTACCATGTTTTGCATGAGCGAACTAAATAACAAAACTGTGCAACAAAGACTGATTGACGCTGCCATGCAGTGTTTCCTTGTAGATGATTATCATCGTGTGACTACTCGACACCTTGCCGCTGTGGCGAACACCAGTGTGTCGATGATTCGCTACTACTTTGGGAATAAAGAGGGTCTTTACGAGGAAATGATCCGGAGTACTCTGCAGCCGCTGCTTGATGTACTCGACAGTTCACTGCTGACATCCGCCGACGGATTTCCCGACTATTTCCGGATCTACTACCACACCATGCGCGCGAACCCACGTTTTCCAGCGCTGATACTCAAAGTTCTTGCCCTCAACCATGGCCCCGGAAAACGTTTCATCTTCCAATTACTGGAGCGCGGACGGCATCGGGGACGCGAGCGGATAAACAAGTTAAAGGAGCATAAACTGATTTCGCATGAAGTTGATCCTGATGTTGTCCGTATTGCATTTGTCAGCCTTGCAATGATGCCGATGCTCATCAAGCCAGT
The DNA here is from genome assembly GCA_030652635.1 of Pseudohongiella sp. Classification (GTDB taxonomy): domain Bacteria; phylum Pseudomonadota; class Gammaproteobacteria; order Pseudomonadales; family Pseudohongiellaceae; genus Pseudohongiella. The sequence continues at coordinate 6,948 of JAUSPW010000208.1, forward strand.
GTTTGAGAAACAGATGGAGAGAGAGATGGATGAGGCATTTATAAATCAACTGGCTGCGTTTTGCGGGCAACTGTTCAGCGCAGGGCTGTTGCCCGCTAAGGAGAAATAACGTGGCCACGTTTCAGCGCAATCCACTCAAGGTAAAAATGTTTCATAGCGTTATCCGGCTCTCCAACGCTTTAAACTCCTTTATTCACAAGCTGGTCCCTGCCCCCTTTCGGGTTATGCAAATCGGTAGCGCCTTCTGGCAGTCGCGCGCTCTTTATGTAGCAACTGAGCTGGGCGTTGCTGATGCGATTGGTGACAATATTATGTCTATCAATGAGGTGGCAGAAAAAATGAGTCTGCACCCTGATCATCTCTATCGCCTTCTGCGCATGCTTGCCTCCGTAGGTGTATTCGAAGAGTGCAAAGCGCAGGTCTTTCGAAACAATAAGCTCTCTGATTGTCTGCGCTGTGACTCAGCGCAAAGCGTGCGCCAGATGGTGCTGATGCATAACTCGCCTGAAATGAGCCGCCCGTGGTTTGAGTCGCTCAGCAAATCTCTGCACAATGGCGATGTACCCTTTGCACTGAGTCATGGAAAGGAGTTATTCGAGTACCTCGATAACCATCCTGAGTTTGATGCCTTGTTCACTGGCGCGATGGAGTCTGTTGAAGCACTGACAGGCACAGACCACTTGAACGACTTTAACTGGGAATGCTTTGAACGCATCATTGATGTAGGCGGATCGAACGGCAGTAAGACACTTGCCATATTAAAACGTAATCCAGGTTTGCATGCTTTGGTGTTTGATCGGCCGCAAGTTATCAGGGACGCGGCAGAGGGATGGCGAGGCAAAGTAGATAATGAGTTGCTGTCACGCCTGACCTTCGCGGGGGGCGATATGCTGGAGGCAATTCCATCCGCAAACTCTGATCGTGATCTTTATCTCTTTATCGCCATCTTTCACTGTATGGATGATATTCAGGCCGAAGTGATTCTCACAAACCTTCGTAAAGCCTGTGTTCAACACCATCCGACCATCGCCATCATAGATTGTGTTGCAGATTCACCACGCATCGATCCTGCTGTTGCGAGCTTTGATATGCAGATGCTCATGGGGACACGCGGCCGAGAGCGCACTGAAACAGAATGGCGTGATTTGCTCGACCGCTGTGGATTTGTGATACAAGAAATTGTTTCACTGCGTACTTTTGCCCGGCTATTGGTCGTCACAATCAGACAAGACCGCATTTTTCGAATGCAAGATCACTCACGGAAAATCGTTTCTTGAGCAATCATGCTGACTGTGTGACACTCTAGGCCATGCGACTGCTTAACCATCCCCTATTCAAACATCCTGCATTAGCACTGTTCCTGGTATTTTGTTTACCAGTACAGGCGCTTGCTGCTGTGCTGCTTGAATGTGAACGCCACGAATCTAATCACACTGTCGCTCAGCAAGCGTCCGTTCTGAGTGTGACGGCGCAGCAGGAAGCTGCACCCGATTGCCATGGTAGCGCCGACAATGTGAAAGAAATTCCAGACTCAGACGCTGGAAAAATGACAAATGCAGATGCCAACGGCTGTTTTCATTGCAGTGGTGTTTGCCAGAATCTGAAGTCTCCCGGTCTTGTCAGCACGGCTCAACAGTCCCATTTTTTAGATAGTTCCGCTTTTTCGCGCCTGACCATTAACACAGAGGTCGGCATTTCTGATACACCCGTTCGCCCCCCTTGTCCGATGATCCCTTCTTGACCAAAGTCTGTTTAACCAGATCCTGACGTTAAGATATCTTGTTGAATTAATTAATTATTTAACAGCATGTAATGTTACATGCCGGATAGAGGGAATTTACTGATGTTAATAATCAGATCAGGCTTTTTGGGCCTGTTGGCGTTGCTGTTGACCGCATGCCAGACCCATAACTCATTGGAGTTGCAGGACAAATTTGTCCAATTTGAACGCAGCTCACGGGTAGCCTTGCAACAAAATTTCGGCAACGAGTTGCAGCTGAGGGAATCGTCCCTGGTAGATCCCGTCAACAGACCGGATACGCCGAACGTTAACTCCATGTTCGACGCCCAGCAACTTGCACTGCAGCATAGCCCACGTGTGGCAGCGATTCTGCTTGATCTGGGCATTCACGAAGCGGAAACAATTCAAAATTACATCGCTGAAAACCCAGGCTTTGAGCTCTCCTTGATGCGTCCCGAGCACGGCGGGCGCTGGGAAGTGGAAGTATCCCTTTCGCTGGGGCTGCTTAGCTGGTTAAGCCGACATACCCGGCAAGCTTTGTCTGACTCTGAAAGCAGTGTCTGGCAAATGCAGGCTTGGCAGTTGCTGAGCGATGAACTGACACAGGTCCGTCATTACTGGCTTCAGGCCCTTGCGTCCAAACAAAAACTCGACACTTACGGCGAGCTTTATGAA
>JAUSPW010000215.1 GCA_030652635.1 Pseudohongiella sp.
ACAACTCCGGATCGGTGAGATCCATCCAGCGCGGGCTGGTGGTATCCGTGTCGATAAAGGTATAACGCTGGACGCCGCGCATGAAGTTCTGTTCAGCATCCGGGAAGTCAGTATCCCACCAGCCACCACGTCGACCGCCGCGACCGCCGGCATAGTTTTCATAACGACCGCGTATCCAAGTGAATTCCGGATAGCTGGCTGGCCGCGACTGCGACGCCCCCTGCCCTGTGGGTGCCAGACTGTCGCGCAGACTGCGCACATCAAAATCCTGCGGGAAAACCATACCATCGCGCTGACGGGTATCTGGCACACGCACAGGGGGCAATCGCACCTCAGGCACTCGGATTTCTTGTGAACGCTGGTTTTGCGGAGGCTGCAAAGGGTCAACCTGGGCTTGGGCAAAAGCCGGGAACATCACAGCCGTCAGCACAAAGCTGACAACAGTGACGACCCGATTGCCGTAGACCCTTTTAATCATGGCTGACTGCCTGCTCCTGAGCCTGAACCTGACGGCTGATTACTGCGTTCGACAGCGCGCAGCAAGATATCTTGTGCGCGCTCATAACCAGGCGCCGTTTCCAGTGCTCTGAGTACGGTGCGACGCGCCTCATCAAGTTGCTGATTGTCTAGATACGCACCAGCCAGATTGGTACGAGCATCAACCGGATCACTCTGATCCAGCATGACCAGCACTTCAAACTCCTGCACCGCGCGGCCGGTATCACCGACTCGCTGAGCCAGTTGCGCCCCACTGCGATGGATCTCGGGTCGGTAGGGATTGACGGCCAGTGCGCGGCTCAAATAGTAGTCAGCTTGCTCAGTGTCGCCTGAGGTCAAAGCCGCATCGGCCAACTTCAAAGCAGAGGCGTAGTCATGCTGCTGGTTTTGCAGCATCACGCTCAACTGTTGCATCATGGCTTCGGTGTTGCCCTGAGCTTCGTAAATCTGGGAAAGTACCAGCGATGGACTTGGGTAACCTGCATAATCCGGCAAAATGTCCTGCGCGGTTTGCAGATGAACAATCGCTTCGTCATAGGCTTTCTCGCGGAACAGCACAATACCCAGTTGCAGATGCGCTTGAAAATCACGAGGTTGTTGCTCCACGCGACCGCGCATATGTTGCTTCAAGGACTCATTATTGTAGAGCTCTGCCAACACCGCACTATTATTTTCGCGCACGCCGTGGCCATGACCGGCCCCTTCATCCGCCGTGTCTTCCACATGCACATAGACGTTGATCTGGTCGACACGTTGTTGAATCCAGTCACGGAAACCGGTGTCAAACGTCACCATGTCCATTTCAAAAACATTGGCAAACATTTCACTTTCTTCACGGATATGCGCGTATTCCAGAATCAACGCGCGCAGCTTTTCAAATCCATGATGTTCGGCAATGTACTCAACCACCAGATAGGACTGAAAATACGCAAAACTCAAATCGGCATCACTTTTTGCGCCGGTAAAACCTTGATTAAGATTGGAAACGGGCAGTAACTTGCCTTGCTGGACAGCTCTGACCAGCTCAAGCCCAAGACGACGCCCCCACTCCGGACGTGCCTGACGCTCTTCCCAGGTAGAGATTCCCTCGGATAACCAGCGCGGCATACGATTTTGTGTCATCTGCAAGGTGAACACATGCACCAGTTCATGCCAGAGAATTTCTTGCCAGTTGGCGTTCAGGGTGTCCGGGGATATCAATGTGACCACTTTGCCAAAACAGATGCCTACCAGTGGGCCGATATCGGGCAGCCCCACTGAGCGTACGGCAAAATCTTCGGTGCGCTCAAACACCTGGATCAACACCGGCACTTCCGGCTCAAACTGGTATTTTTCAACCAGCCGCTGCCAGCTTTCCTCCAGCAAGGGTGCCATATAGGGCCACAACACCTGCGCATCGCGCTGACTCATGTTGACGCGAAAATGCTCAGTTTCGAGTGCAGCATAACCTTCCAGCACATCAAACACCTGCAACATGTTGGAAGTCATAACGTTAAAAGGATCATTATCAAAGGCTTGTTCAAGGTGCTGTTTGCCTTCAACTTCTTCACCAAGCCGCACCAGGTTGCCACCCAGCACGGTATGCGCATGCCAGTTATTGGGGTCACGGGCAATAGCCCGGCGGGCATAGGCAACCGCTTCGGTAAATCGGTAATTATTGCCAAGGTAGTCGGCAACACCCGCAAAAAATTCGGAGCTTTCCGGACTGAACGCGTTTACCCGCTCAAGCAGCCGGTCAAACTCGGGCATATCATCTTCTATGGCAGCCAGTGCCGCTAACGATGACAAGGCAGATATGGATTCGGGGTTGACTGTCAACGCCTGCTGCAAATAATCACGCCCCACGTCTTTTTGGTAGTTGCGCACCATCAACAAGCCATAGGTCTCCAGAGCGGCAACATCGCGGGGATTGGCCTCAAGACTCATGGCCAGATAGCGCTCAGGACTGCTGATACGTGCCATGCCCGTCAGCGCCGGTGCGTAACGACGATTGATGGTCAGTGCCTGGTTATAGTTGGTCTCCGCATCGGCGTCGTTAAATTTGTCCTGGAACAGATCTCCCCACAAGGTCAACGCCTCAAGATTGTTGCCATCCAGACGCACGGCTTCCGCAAACAGCGCATTGGCATCATGAAACTCGTCGAGCTTCCACGCCGCCAACGCCACGATGCCCACATCGGCCGAGTCAAACACCAGGCCGCTGTCATAAAGTGCCAACGCCGTATTGTACTGTTGCGCTGCAGCCTCCAGATTGCCGCGCAGATCCAGCACCAGACCGTACTGCACCAGTGTGCGCACAGGAGGATTGATCTGCCCCGCCACCACTTGCGCCAGTATGTCTTCAGCGTCCGCAGACCGCCCAGTCATCCGGTAAAGTTCAGCCAGTTGTGTGGCCGCTGTCGGGCTGTCGGCTGGGTTGCGCACCAGCGGGCGTAATGTAGAAATGGCCTGTTCGTACTGGCCTGTCAATGCGTGGGCTTTACTGATACCCAGCGCAGCCTGTTCGCGCCAGGCATCTTCGCGCACGGCATTAAATGCTTCGATCGCGCCCAGATAGGAGCCGCGTAACAACAATTCATTGCCGCGGGTAAGATTATCCAGCGCGGATAACTCGATGGGCTGGGCAAACGCAGACTCGGTAATCGCCACCCGCAGGTTTAAAGCGGGCACAAAAAACTCAGGGACCGGTACTATCGACAGCAGGCTGAAACCCGCGATTGCAGTGGCACTGCGAATTGCGCGGCGCAAGGTGTGTCGGGACGCATCAGGGTAAGTCATTGTATCTCCTCGTGCGGGTTGCCAGATCAATCAACAAGGCCTCCAGCCGGTTCCAATAGTCCTCTTCCAGATAATTCACTTTCTGATTACGCAGAATAAAAATCTCGCGCTCTATTGTTTGCATTTCTGCCTGTAGACCTACGGCCTCAGGTGATGTTTTCTGCACGCCAGGGCTGATCACATTCAGATACGCAATTTCAGCCAACATTCCGTCGGGCTGCCCTGTACCCGGCTCGCGACTGAACAGACCATCACCGGAGTCGTCCAGCACTGCATTCTCGGTGGACAGACGCCCTTGATCGCTATACCACTGCGTGACCCGACCACTGGCGTGATTAAATGCCTCGAGCACCGATACCCGGCCATTTCTGTCCAGATCAGCTCGTTTTTCGGTTAATGCAGCCACCAGAAAACCGCCAAACAAGGGATCGTAGCGTTCGGCAGCCGAGCGGGTTGCCGAGACCACAACACGCCCCAGCACTGACAGTGCACGCGAAAATTCAAAACTGGCACTGGTGGTGTTAAAGATCACCATATCCACACCCGCCAAAGGTGCCAGCAAACCCGCCAGATCGTTGCCTGTCATGTCAGGGCCGACGTTATTAAATTTTGCTTCCCCAAAGGTGCTGGAGCCATGACCAAACAGAAAGACGGTCAATTGGTCTCCAGCCTGGCTGTCACGCCGGATGCGCTCCACCGCCGCAGTAATGTCCTCAAGCTGTGAGCCACCGCTGACAATCGACGCGGCATTACCGACATTACGGCCATCGTCCATCAACAGTTCGATGGCGTTACTTGAGTACCCATAATCGGCCAGCAGACTGCCATGCAAATCAGTCGCCCAGGTGCGCAGGCGCTGACGAATTTCATCCGACGCGGAGGCGCCCACAATGATCAGTGCAAACTTGTTGTTTTCCGGTGTCTGTTGGAACCAGGGTGTATCTTCCGCGCCTGATCCTGGCTGCCCTGTTGGCTGAGCAAACAATGTCACAGACCACAACAAAGTCGAGACGGCCAGCAGTGCGGATATTCGCATCATGACAACCCCCGATAGCGACGTGCCATCCAATCCATACACATCAATGCAAGTAACAAGGCCAATAACCAGGGCCTATCCCAGAGATCTTCCTGAACTTCGCGCGAGTAGGCGCCCGGCACATGATCAATATCGTTGAGCATCTGTTGAGCAGAGGACAAATCGTAGTAGCGGCCGCCGCCGATTTCTGCAATTCTGGTCAACATTCCCGTGTCGCGTCCGGCGTTATTGAACTCTCGTAAGGACGGCGTTACCACAAAAGCCGCGGGTTTTTCGGTTTCCAGACCCGTGCCTGCGGCACTCGCCACATCCACCAATACCCGGTATACGCCTTCGTCCGCAGCCACAAAACGGCTGACATAGGTGCCGTCCTGATTGATATCCCACTCCATGGCGATATCAACTGAATTACCAATCGGATCACTGCGTTGTATCCACAAAGATGCGTTATTGTCCGGTTTGTACTCGGCATCCAGCACTTTGACTGAGACACTGACAGTGTCGCCGGCGTTATAGAACGGTTTGTCAAAGTTTACACTGACACGCTCCATGGCCCCTTGTGCCAACCAGCGCAACATCTGCCGCCATAAGCGTTCGTGGGATTCATCCTCAGCGGACATCAACATCTGCCAGCGCCAGGTGCTGGCGGTATTGATACTCATGCTGCGGCCACTGCCATAACGCTGGGTAGCAATCAAAGGCAATGCCTGATTCTGATACTGCAGCGCAGGATGTTCTAACAAAACGGTTGCACCGGGTTTGGCACGGCCAGTGACATAGATACCCTGCAGCGTGGGTAGTTCACTCCACAAACGCCTGTTGTTTGCATCATCGCTGTCAAGGCGTAACAACTCTGAAAACTCGCCAGCAGCCGTCAAGCGCGGCGCAAACAGCTCGCCCGTAGCATGGCCCCCCCGTCGGATGCCACCTTGCAGATAGGCTGGCAAAGTATCAGACCGATTCAATGTCAACGGCAGAATTTCGGCAACCACGCTGTCCACAAACGCATCGTCCAGCATACCGGCAACCAGCAAGCCACCGCCGCGTTCAGCCACAAAATCCTGCAGCATCAGCAACTGATCGTCTGTAAAGAAGTCGCGACCTATGTCACCCAATACTATGGCTTCGTATTGATAAAGATCCTGCACGCGGGTCGGGAATCCGCCACTGAGTTCAAGGGGTGTATTGATGCCCTGTCGGTAAAAGCGACCCGGGCCAGTGCGCAGATAGGAGGCCAGTCTCAAACTGGTATCACTCTCCACTGCGCGCCGTATAAATTTGAATTCATTACGCGGATGACCATCGACATACAGGATGAAACAAGACTAGATAACTCACAGGGATAAAACACGATAACTGGACTATTCGGGATTAAGCCGGATAGTTCTGGACAGGTGAAATGAAATCATGTTG
>JAUSPW010000219.1 GCA_030652635.1 Pseudohongiella sp.
TTGCTGTTGTAGTGGGTGCCAGTCATGCAGGCTCGCTGCTGGCCATTCATCTTCGCAAAAGTGGATGGCAAGCGCGCATCGTGTTGATTGGTGCTGAGAGTTATCTGCCATACCATCGGCCACCCTTATCTAAAGCTGTGATGTCCGGCACCAAGGATATTGAGTCGATACAGCTTCGCCCTGCCGCGTTTTATGAAAGCAGCCAAATTGAATTGAAGCTGGGTGTCACGGCAACGGCGCTGCTGCGCGACAGTCAGCATGTTGTGTTGAGTAATGGTGAAAAAATCCGCTATGACAGGCTGGCGCTTTGCACAGGCGCGCGACCATATTATCTGCCGCTGGGGCAGGGCTTGAAAGGCGTGTTTTATCTGCGCACATTGGACGATGTGTTAGCAATCAGACAGACCTTGCCAACGGTAAAGCAGGCAGTGATTGTGGGGGCTGGTTATATTGGCCTGGAAGCTGCCGCAGTGTTACGAGGTTTTGGCATTGACGTGACGGTGTTGGAGCGCGCCGACCGCGTTTTGCAGCGTGTCACCGGTGGACAGGTTTCTGCATACTTCAACGCATTGCATCATATGCACGGGGTGAAAATTCATTGCCAGGCTGAAGTGACCGCGATCCACGGCGAGTGTCGTGTTGAATCAGTTGCGTGCGCAGATGGCTCGGTTTATCCGGCACAAATCGTAATCGTGGGTGTGGGTGTTGTTCCAGAAACACAACTGGCTCAGGAGGCCGGGCTGATCATCAACAATGGCATCGCAGTCGATGAATACGGCAGAACCAGTGATGAAAACATATTTGCCGCGGGGGATTGCTGCAGTCATCCGGCGCAGTTGTATCAGCGGCGACTCAGGTTAGAGTCAGTTCAGAATGCCAATGACCAGTCGCGTGTGGCCGCCGTGAATATGATTGCTGTCTCAGAAAAGTATCAGGCAATTCCCTGGTTCTGGTCTGATCAGTTTGATATTAAATTGCAGTCAGCTGGCTTGTCTCAGGACTTCGATCATACCGAAGTAGAAGGATCGCTTGACCCTGCAGATCCGGGTGGGTTCGTTGTGCGCTACTTCAAACAAGGCGAATTGATCGCCGCAGATTGTCTGAATCGTCCAAAAGATTTTATGACAATCAAAACATTGCTGTCCAAGTTGCTTGGTTGATTTTTAGAATTTTATGAGAGCGACGGGCCCGCATAAATACAACCGCTAGTGCAGGTTTCCCGAATCTCCACTCTGCACAAGGCCGGCAGTGCAGGTTTAAGTGCCCGCCATATCCATTCCGCGATTTTTTCGCTGGTTGGATTTTCAAGCCCGGGAATTTCATTCAGATAGTGATGATCAAGCTGCTCCCAGACGGGCTTGAATGCGGCCTTTATGTCGCCGAAATCCATCACCCAGCCGCTGTGATCTCCTACTGGGCCGCTGACAACCAGCCGCACCTGAAATGAATGACCATGTAAACGCGCGCATTTATGGCCTTCGGGCACATGAGGCAATCGATGTGCGGCTTCAAAATTAAATTCTTTGTAAATTTCCATAAATGCAATGCCAAATTATTTCAGAAACATTTTTAAAAAGCGTTAGACAGCTAAAAAGCGCAAGCAATACTAGCGACGCACTTTACGCTTGTACAGTAAAGAGATGTTTTCAGTCCGTGAAAAGGTGAAATTCTATTTGACATGCGAGTTCAAGTCGGTAAAATGCGCACCACTCAACACAGCGGGATGTTAGCTCAGTTGGTAGAGCGTCGCCCTTACAAGGCGAATGTCGGGGGTTCAAATCCCTCACATCCCACCAGTCAGAAAAGTGACACTGAC
>JAUSPW010000228.1 GCA_030652635.1 Pseudohongiella sp.
ATTACCATCGCCCGTGTAGCACAGGCCCAAGAGCCGTAGTATGCTGCGGCCAGGAAAACTTAAACAACAGGGAGTCTAGTGATGACAGAATTCGCAAACGCTAACCAAGAGACATTTCTGACTGACGAGCAGATAGACTTTTTTAATCAATTTGGCTACGTCATCGTCGATTTTTGTTTTCCTGACGAAACCCTGGATGAGCTTGTCAGCACCTTGCATCCCTACTACAACCCGGAGCATCTGAGTGCTCCGGCATTTGGTGCACGCATTCAGGACGCCTGGAAGTTTGTTAAACAGTCACATACGCTGGCGACCCACAAAAATGTATTGATCTCACTTCAGCAACTTTTTGGGCGTCAGGCGCTGCCCTTTCAGACACTAAATTTTCCGGTTGGCACCCAGCAGCTGACTCACTCTGACACCATTCATTTTAACAGCATGCCATCAGGCTTTATGGCAGGGGTCTGGGTTGCGCTGGAAGACGTTGATGAGAACAACGGTCCCCTGGAGTATTTTCCAGGTACGCATTTGCTGTCGGAAGTCACCATGAAAGATGCCAAGCTGGAGCCCGGTTATCAAAACTATCCGGACTATGAGCGTTATATTGCTGACTATGTTGCCAGGCTGGGTATCCCGCCATCCTATGGTTTGATGCCCAAAGGTCATGCACTGATCTGGCATGCCAATCTGTTGCATGGTGGATCCCGGCAACAGGATCACAAGCGCACCCGGCATTCGCAGGTTACCCATTACTTTTTTGAGGGGTGCCAGTACTACACGCCTATGCACAGCACGGACGAGCACATTGCTTTCAGACATCCGGAGTGGATTGACCCAGATAACTGGGTGATGCGTCCGCCCGTGCCAGTGCCGGAGCCTGTACCCGAGCCGGTTGCTGAGCCTGTGCCAGAGCCTGTACCCGAGACAGTTGCGGAGTCCGTGCCTGTACCCGAGCCGGTTGCCGAGCCAGTTGCCGAAGGGAGTGCCGCGGGAACTGATTTATCGACAAAAATTGCGCGGCTGAAAAACTGGCTTGGCAGAAAACTCAACTAGCGCACTGGGATGCTTACAGGCCTGACTCATCCCGGCGCGCCCCGGCCAAAATACCCGGCATGGCGTAATTGCCTTCATGACAGGCGTATTCGTAGACGCGGTCTGGAGAGCGGCGCATGTGCATCACGCCTTTAATAGGTTCCACAAACGTCGCCGGATCGTTGATGGTGAATTCATACACCAGCGATCCGTTCTCGTTGAGACTGAAACGCTCTTCCAGTTGCATGTCTTTTGCCGATCCCCAGGCCGCGTAAGGCTGCGACAGGCTAGCGATCTTGTCGGTGAAATGGCGGGTGTGTATCACCAGCGTATCGCCCTCCCAATGACCCCGTGAATTCCCTGCCCACTGCGTAATAGCCGGGTTCAGATGCGGGCGTCCGTCCAGCGGAATAATGCGCGCATCGTGGATCATTTCAGTCACCACAACCACATGATCGCTGAATTGCAGCAGCTGCATATTGTTGTTGTATTTGCTGGGCAGCATGGGCGGCCCGGTATTAAATCCCACCAGACAGCGCTCCGACAAGCCACGATCTTCCGGGTTGTCTTTGCTGATACCGCCTAACAAAAAGCGCGCGGGTCGCTCGCTCAGTACATCGCCGCTGGCCGAACTGCGCTGCAGGATAGCGCCTTCACTGAGGGCAGGAATGCGGCCATTGGTGGGGCTGACGATGATGGAGGTGCGCAGGTTGTCACCCACACCATCACCCCATTCATCCCAGAAGTCGTTGTAGCCAATATCCAGACCATTTGGTTCGCGTTCAAAGCTGGCGGCACGATTATTCAGTACATTTTGTTCAAAGGCCGTGGCCTCTTCGCGGGTCATAAAGGCCTTGTCGGCCATGTTTTCCGGTCGCTGAAGAGGCGTCAATGCTGCAAAGCTCCAGTACCCTTGCATATCGGGCTGGCCAAATTCATTGCGGGGAGTGTGCTGTGGTTGCTGGGCATCAAGTTCAGTGCCAGCCGTGATCAGCATGGTCAAGAAGACCAGTATTGGAACGCTGAACTGACGCGTTGAGTGCCATAGATTCAAGATTACTCTCCTGTCTTGTTTTTTGATTGAGTTTACATGCGTTTCAGCCGCGATCAATGATTACCGACTGCTGTTCTCATCTTTTTGGAATGAACAACAGACGATCAACTCGTCGCTGGCCAGCATAATTTCATCGCTCCCTCGGCATTTTTTTGGAGAACTTTGACTTATATCAGAGAATTTTGTGCCGGTTATCCTAAATTGGCACTCTGTGACAGTGGCGCAAGTGCTGTGTCAATTGTTTAATCCAGGAGTGGGCAACGATGAAAAAAATAAAAGCAGTTGGACTGTTTGCATTAACAAGCCTGGCATCGGCAATGGCCAGTGCCGCTGAACCCGTAGGTCATGACATCACCTATGCGCGTGATGTCGCACCCATTATCCAGGACAATTGCCAGATCTGTCACCAACCGGGACAGATCGGACCGATGTCCTTTACCAGTTACGAGGAAGTTCGCCCGTGGGCGCCGTTAATCGCCATGAAGGTGAAAGATCGCTCTATGCCACCGTATCAGTACGATATGGATGTTGGCGTGCAGCACCTGAAAGACGACTGGCGGATGTCTGAGGAAGACATCAGCACCATTGTTGACTGGGTGTATGCGGGCTCCCCGCTGGGCGATCCGGCGGACATGCCGGAACCCAAGCAGTATCCGCCGATAGGCGAGTGGCGTCTGGCAGCAGAGTTGGGTGAGCCCGACCATGTCATCCGGTCTGAAAAGTGGGACGTCCCTGCCACTGGACAGGATTTATGGTGGGAGCCTGAGGTGGATTCAGGCATTACCGAGTCCCGTTGTATCAAAGCAGTTGAGACATTGCCTTCGGCCAATGCACACGGCTCAACACACCATGCCAACTCGCACTTCCTGGTCAAAAATGAGCAGGGTGAGTGGGTAGCAGGCAGCCGACTGTCGGAGTTTGCGTTCGGCAAACTCGGTGAAAAAGTGCCCTCGGGTGCCTGCCGAAAAGTGCCGGTGGACTCCAAGGTCAAGTGGAGCATCCACTACTATCCCGATGGCAAAGCCGTTGAAGATGATCAGGTGTCCGTTGCGATCTGGTACTACGATGAAACCGATGATTTCGATGAAGCGACCGCTTACCCGCAAGATCTGCGTCTTTACGCCTTGGAGGGCGGTGGTGATTATCTGATTCCTCCCCACGGCAAACTGATTACGCAGGGTATGCATTCTTTTGACCACCCGGTTCGTATCGACAGTTGGCAGCCGCACTTGCATTTGCGCGGCGTCGCGATGTCCATGGAGGTGTTTGATCCGGCGACCGGACGTCGTGAAACGATCAGTCAGGTGTCAAACTGGAGTGCTGGCTGGAACCACAGTCACACCTACGAAGATGGTTTCCAGCCGCTGATTCCCGCAGGCGCAACCATCATTCTGAACGCATGGTTTGATAACTCTGCCGCCAATCCCCTCAATCCCGATCCGGATCAGTGGGTGGGCGCGGGCCAACGCACAACGGATGAGATGTCTCACGCCTGGATTGCCGTTACGCATCTGGACGATGCGGGTTATGAGAAGTTGGTGCAAGAACAAAAAGAACGTGAGCAAAGAACCGTTTCCAGCACAGGAGCAAGGTAATGAGCAGACAATTGAAACTCGCAGTCGGTACCGTTGCTTTTGCAATGCTGGGAATCGCAACAACACTGCATGCGCAATTACCGTCGCACTTGCGTGACTACGAATTGGCAGCACCAAGAGCAACAGGTGACATTGTCGCCCCCATGTTCAACGGCTGGATAGCCAACCAAGATGGCTCGACCACCTTCATTTTCGGGTTCGCAAACCGCAACACCAAAGAGCTTGTGGATATCCCGCTGGGTCCGAACAACCGTATTGAGCCCGCGCAGTTCGATGGCGCACAGCCCACACATTTCCCGTCCTATAGTCGAGGCGGGTTTGTCGGAATTCAGGAGCGCGGTGTGTTTGCCGTGACGATTCCGGCTGAGATGAAAGGCACTGAAGTGGTGTGGACGCTCTCGCATGCTGGGCATAGCTACTCGGTACCCGGTCGCGCTACCTCACCGGCCTACGAAATGAGCCTGGCGCCGGCTGCGTTTGGTTCGCTGTCCCCCGCTATCCGGTTTGAGGTCAACGGCGAGGAGTCTACTGATCGTGAAGGCATCTATGCGCCGCGCATCAGCACATCCGTCGGGAAACCGGTGAATTTGTCTGCCTACATTCAGGATAGGGGAGATCGTGCGCAATATGACGTTGCGCAAACCTACCATCTGGGTACGGAGTGGATACTGCATCAAGGGCCGGCGCTTCCTTTTATTGACCAGCCCAAGGTGACGGGTCGTGAGCGACGTAACCAAAGCGGTGGCGGTGGTGAAGGGTCCTTCGCAAGACCAGCACCCGAGGGGTGGACTGAAGTCAGTACCATGGCCACGTTTCCGGCACCGGGTGACTGCGTCATCAGACTGCGGGTAGACAACTTCGAAGCGGAAGACAGCCAGTTTGACAATCAGTGCTGTTGGTCAAATGCGTATGTCCCGGTGACGGTCACGCCCTGATATCAGGCTGCTCGCTGGCCACGCGATTTCGGAGCGTACCATGACTCGTTACACCCAATCGCATCGCATGGCACGGGTTGCCATGATGTTACTGATGCTGTTGCCTGCAATGGCCGGCGCGCAGGCGCCGGATACATTGCTGGCCTATAAGTTCCCTGAGCTTGTGCGCCACTTCAATGCGTTTGAAGTGGTGCACGCATCCGTGTTTGAAGAAGTTGTGCTGACAAATGCCTCCCCGCAAGCCGCGATTGGCAAAGACCTGTTGCGCACGTCGTTGCGGGAGCTGGCCTTGAAGCGCGGGTCTCATTACCACACAGCCGGCGATCACCTGGCGATGCTGGGGCCTTACCGGGTGTTTGAGAGCCGCGTGACGCCGGGGATGTTGTCCATGATCCAGCAGGGCTACACCGACAAGGAGGCAAAACACGCGTTCGCCAACAGTGGCACCCTGCCTGACGACGTGCTTGCGATTTTCCAACGCGGCCGGGCATTTCAGTTACGAATGCTGGAGATTTGTCTCGACAGCGAGACACTGAACAAGCGCGCAGCCATTGACGACGCGGTGGCTGCGTATCTCAGTGACGAGCGTTACTCGCTGCCATCGCAACCCAAATCGTCTGATCTGCTGTCCAAGCATCCCTATGCTTACGCGTTTCGTGTTGGTTTTCCCCAGCTCAGCGGCCTGACCTGGGCGTCCACCTGGTTGAATCTGGCTGCACTGGAAATCATTGTCACCGGCGCGGACGAAGACTGGATGGTGGATGCTGGTGTGGAACGCGCGCTTGCCTTGTATGTGGACAAAGTCAGCCGCCAGCACGGCACCATGGCTCAGCTACCAACCGACATTCCGACGGTACCCGTGGTCGCGCCGAATCTGTACAGCGCTCACCGAGAGGCCGCCAACATTATCGACAACCTGACAGCCTTCCACATTGTGGTGGCCGATGTGCTGGCGCATCCGGATGTGGCTGACCGGCAAGCAGCTCTGGCGGACGTTGTCGCTAAGTACACCGACCGGGAAAACTTTCTGGAAAGTGAGATGGACTATCTGACCTTTGTGTTGCGTGGCGGCATCTTTAATCAGGGCGGTCCGGCACTCGGTGGTATGTCTCAGTCCGAGCGCAACCGTTCCAGGGATGCGCTGGAGAATCCACACGTCAATATCAACCGTTTGCAGTTGTCCAATTAGAGCGACCCCATGACTACACTCCGTCGTTTGGCATGCCTGGGTATCTGTCTGTGCTGGGCCACCGTCGCTGCGGCCCAGCTCGAACGGGTGGGTGATGTCGCATTACTCGACCATCACGGTGAATTTCATCAGTTGAGTCGCTACCAACACAAACAGGCGGTGGCGCTGATGGCGTGGTTGCCGGGTTGTGCTGCGCAAGAGACGACTCTCAAGGCGTTTTCAGATCTGCAAGCGCAATATGCGCAACAGGACGTTGCCTTTTTGCTGGTGGATGCCTCGGGTTCAAAAGGCAGGACTGCGAGCACGATGGACGGTCTGCCAGTGCTGCACGATGAGACGCAACTGGTCTCGGAGTCGCTAGGCATGGAGCAGGCAGGTGACGTCAGACTGATCAATCCTCAACGCCTGACGCTACTGTACAAAGGGCCGGCTGGGCAGGCGCTCGCAAACGCACTGGACACGCTGCAAGGTGAGCCGGTGCGTCAAACCGTCACGGTGGCACACAATAGTTGCTCCATCGATTTTGCGGCGCGCAAAGCGCACCAACTTAACCCTCCAGACTATGCTACTGATATCGCTCCGTTGGTGATCGAAAAATGTGTCGCGTGTCACCGTGAAAACGGCGTTGGCCCTTTCCAGATCGACAGCCATCTGTCCTTGTTGGGCTGGTCACCGATGATCCGCGAGGTGGTCATGAACCGACGTATGCCGCCGACACAGGTTGACACGATGGTGGGACACTCTGTTGATGCACGACGCCTGTCGACCGAAGAGCGACAAATGTTGGTGCACTGGATAGACGCGGGTGGACCACGTGGCGACAGCGCACAGGATCCGCTGGCAGAATTTGAGTTCACCGGTGACAACAACTGGCTGCTCGGCGAGCCGGACTACATTGTAAAAACGCCGCCGTATGCCATTCCTGCGGCCGGCATTCTGGACTATGTGTATGTGGACGTGGCGCTGCCGTTTACCGAAGACCGCTGGGTACGCGCCATTCAGTATCTGCCCGGCAGTCCCAAGTCACTGCATCATCTGATGGCGTATGTGACTGCGCCTGATGAGGATTTCTGGGGCACCGAGCGCAGCAACACCGCAGCCAGTCGACGCTTTCTGACGTCCTATATTCCGGGTGAACCCACGGTGCGTGAATATGCACCGGGCACGGCGATTTTTGTACCGGCCGGCCATAAATTGTCCTTGCAGCTGCACTACATGACCTACGGCATGCAGTCGGTGGATGAGACGCAGATCGGTCTGTATTTCACGGAGCAACCGGGTCTCAAAGAAGTCCGCACACGCGCGGTATCCGTCAATAACTTCCTGCTTCCAGCCCGCTCGACGAATTTTGCAATGCAGGCGGAACACGTACTGGAGGAGGCGGTGGTGGTCACCGGGGTGCGCGCACGCATGAACTATCGTGGCAAGCACATGCGCTTTGCCGCCGTGTTGCCCGATGGCAGCCAGCGCGAACTGTTCAGCATCCCTTCGTACAACTATGCCTGGCAGCCGCACTATCAACTTGATCAGCCAGTGCACCTGCCAGCTGGCAGCCGCCTGCGTGTGTCCGGCGCCTTTGATAACTCGGTCTCCAATCCGGCAAACCCGGACCCGGCACGAGACGTGAGCTTCGGGCTGAGCAGCAGCGACGAAGTGTTTATAGGCTACTTTACCTACTACGCCGCCGAGTAACCCAGCCAAGCCTGCGCGAGAGGAACAGGTAACTTCATCACGATCAATTGTCTGCCTTTATTCCGGCGTATGCAGAATTTGGCTGCGCGCTACCAGGTTTTGAATAAACACAAATGCCAAACCAGCAAATACCTGTATCAGTCCCGCCATGAGCTAGCAGTTTTCCCGCAACCAGCAGCACGATGTGCTAAACAACGACTACTAAACATAATGATGCGCATGGACTGGTATCGCACTTAGTGGTATGGTTTTCATGGATAGAATCTTTGTGACCCGGCCGTTTAGCCGATGGATGAAAAAGACTGGTGTAGCAAACTCTGACTTATGTGAGGCAGTTTCAGAAATGAAACAGGGGCTTGTTGATGCTGAACTAGGACGGTATCTCCTTAAGAAACGAATTGGTTTGCAAGGAAGGGGCAAGCGTGGAGGCGCCCGAATCATCGTCGCATCTAAAACGCTCGGCCACTGGTTTTTTTTGTATGGATTCAATAAAAATGAACGCTCCAACCTTAACAAGGAGGAGGTGAGGTCACTACAGGAGCTGGCAAAGGAGCTATTGAGTTTTAGTTATATTCAACTGGGTATTGCACATCAAGCGGGTTTCATTGAGGAAATAATTGATGACAAAAATCAGTCACACTAGCCGAGTGCTGAATGAAGTACTCGAAGTGGCTCAAGGCCTGCATGGCGCTGGTCTGATCAGCAGACGTCGCATGAGTGAGTTTGAGGCGTTCCGTCAGCTTGAAGTTCATGACATGCCACCAGAGCAAATAAAGGCGCTGCGGGAGAAAGCCCATGTTAGTCAGGCGGTATTTGCTGCGGTATTGAACACAAGTCTGTCGACTGTTCAAAAATGGGAAGTCGGTGACAAAAAGCCAAGTGGGCCGTCCCTGAAATTGCTGAATCTGATTGAACGTAAGGGGCTTGCAGCCGTTCTTTAGTTCAAAGTAGCAAGCGCGAATATTCATACAATTCTTAGGGCTGAAAATCCTGCCATGGGCCACGTGATGCATCTGTAGCGTCAAACCCTCCTCGACGCCGAAGACAGACCCGTTTATTCTTCAGTACCTCCAAGCCCTCAGGACGCGTGTATGTCGCTGGTACTGATTCTGCTGCTGATTGTGCTGTTTATTGTGGTGGCCACGGCGCACTTCAAACTCAACCCCTTTCTCACACTGCTGTGCGCCGCCTTTATTGCAGCATTTGCTTACGGTCTGCCGCTGCGTGACATCGAGTCCACCATTCGCGGCGGGTTCGGCAATATCATGGGCAACATTGGTCTCGTGATTGTGCTGGGTACCTTGATCGGTGTCATTCTGGAACGCACGGGCGCGGCCATCACCATGGCCCGCACCATCATCAGCCTGCTCGGCGAACGCTTTCCGCTGTTGACCATGTCGCTGGTGGGTTACATGGTGGCGATTCCGGTGTTCTGTGATTCGGGGTTTGTGATTCTGAACAGCCTCAAGCGCTCGTTGGCGCGCTCACTGAAGACCGCGCCGGTCGCCATGACGGTGGCGCTGTCAACGGGCCTGTTCGCCACGCACACGCTGGTGCCTCCGACCCCGGGGCCGATTGCGGCCGCAGGCAATCTGGGGATTGGTGGTAATCTCGGGCTGGTCATGGTGGCGGGGCTGATGTTTGCGCTGCTGGCGGCGTTCAGTGGTCTGATGTGGGCGCGGCGTTGTGGCACTTTGCACAGCGATGAACTGGGGGAAACGCATGCCGCAACCGACATGCCTGATGCGTTGACATCCTTTGATCTGCCCTCGCCGTTATTGGCATTCACACCCATTCTGTTGCCGATTTTGCTGATCTGTCTGGGTTCGGTGGCCAACTTCCCAACAGAACTGCTGGGGCGCGGCGCGCTGTACGAGGCGCTGAACTTTCTGGGTAAACCGATGATTGCCTTGCTGGTGGGGCTGGGTTTTGCCCTGCTGTTGTTACCCACAGGCAATCGCCTGCACCGTCTGGGTGAATGCACGGAGCAGGGTTTAAAAATTGCAGCACCCATTCTGCTGGTGACCGGTGCCGGCGGTGCATTTGGTGCAGTCTTGGCCGCCACGCCTTTGGGCGATTATCTTGGCAGCAGCCTGTCCGCACTGGGCCTCGGGGTATGGGTGCCGTTTCTGGTGGCTGCGGCGCTTAAGAGTGCACAAGGTTCTTCGACCGTGGCGATGGTGGCCGGATCCGCGCTGATTGCGCCATTGCTGGTGCAACTCGGACTGGATTCAGACATCGGCCGAGTGCTGTGTGTCATGGCCATCGGCGCGGGAGCAATGACCGTCTCGCACGTCAACGACAGCTATTTCTGGGTGGTGTCGCAGTTCAGTCGCATGGACGTTGCCACGGCCGTGCGTGCACACACCGTCGCCACGTTGATCATGGGGCTGGTCACCATCAGCGCGGTGTGGCTCAGTTCACTGATACTGCTTTGATCTTCACAACAACCTGTTCACGGAGCACAAAAATGACAACATCTCTCCGCACGATTACATTACTGACCGCCTTGTTGCTGCCCGCAGCACCCGTCAGTCTCGCCGCCGAACCGCCCGTGCAGCGCATCGATCACTACGTGCGCACTGTCTCTACGGCACCGTCAATGGCCGGCGAGTTTGCCAATCTCTACGTGCGCGAAAAGATTCTGCCTGCCACCGTTTTGCGCAGCGCCAGCCTCGAGGGGCAGGTAGTACTGTTTATCCACGGTGCAGGCACGCCCGCCGAAGTGGCGTTTGATGTGCCGGTAGAAGGTTACAGCTGGATGAACTACCTCGCCGAGGCCGGTTTTGACACCTTTGCCATGGACACCACCGGATATGGCCGATCCACACGCCCGCACGTGATGAATGATCCGTGTAACCTGTCTGAACAGGCCCAGCAGGACTTCATCCCGAACATGCTGCAAGCGACCTGTACGCCAAGTTATGGCTTTGGCGCTACCACCATCGAGTCTGACTGGGACGATATCAATGCGGTGGTCGATTATCTGCGCGAATTGCGCAATGTTGAGACGGTGCATCTGGTGGCATGGTCTCTTGGCGGGCCACGTGCCGCGGGTTATGCAGCCCGACATCCCGAGAAAGTCGGGCGAGTGGTGTTGCTGGCGCCCGCCTACAGCCGCAATCGCTCAGCGAGCGCGCCTGCCGCTGTGCCGGTGCCCGGTTCGGCGTTTACCAAACAATCGGAGCTCGACTTCTTTAACGGCTGGAATCGCCAGTCCAGTTGCACCAAGCAATACGATCCCCAGGTAGCCGCTACGATCTGGCAGGACATGCTGGCCTCCGACCCCGTAGGCGCGACATGGGGGACTGGCGTGCGCCGTGCACCCAGCACAGCCGTGTGGGGATGGACCCGTGAGGTGGTGGGCAACACGCGCGCTCCGATGCTGCTGGTAGCAGGTATTCTCGACGTGCAGGTGCCCGCGGCTCGTGTTACCGAGATGTATGAAGATCTGGGTGCTAGCGAGAAAGTGCTGCTGGATCTCGGCTGCGCCTCACACAATGCCATGTGGGAGATTAACGCCCCGCTGCTGTTTGACGCGTCGTTACAATGGCTGCGCGATGGCAGCCTAGATGGCCAGACCACGGGTATTGTGCGCAAGGGTTACTATGAATAGGGGCAGGATTTGATGCGCTACGCTGAAACCGAAGTCGTGGTGATTTGCGAACAGGACAAGGTAAGTATTTGCATCAGTGACGATGGCCCCGGTATTGCTGATGAGTTCCACGAGAGTATTTTTGAACCCTTTGCCAGGCTCGACACCAGCCGCGATCGCCAGTCCGGCGGTTATGGTCTGGGGCTCGCCATCGCACGCTGCATTCTGCAGCGTCACAAAGGCAGCATTCATGTTGAGAACCGGCGCATTGACAACAGGCCAGCCCAAGGTGCCAGCTTTGTGCTTTTGTGGCCGTACAATTAGTCACATTTTTCATACAACTATCAAACAGCTATCACACACAGCCGGGTTCACAATAAACCCAATTTCCAGCAATAAGGCTGGAAAGCTAAATGTCAACGCAGTGACTGTGAGGTAAGCAGTATGAATTTAATCAGTATGAAATGGTCTGCAACATCAATGTTTATGCTTTGCCTGCTTGTCGGCGTGCTGCACACCGCCAGTGCCGTGGCGGATTCTGCGGTATACAACGGCAACGAACTGACGATTAGCGATGCGATTGTCATGGACGGTGACGCGCTGAGTTACTACAGGCAAGTTCGTCTGAGCGTTTTACCAAACGGCGACTTTCGGGTCATCGAGGCTGTTGAAAAGCAGCTCGCCCATGTAAACGAGTTGTCCGTCGCCGTTCTGGCTACGGATCCGGTCGAAGTTGAGCTCGCCATTGTTGGTTACAAGTCCACTCCCTGTGTTGAACTCAACACCACGGTAGCGCGCAGAGGCAATACTTTTTTAGTTGCCGTGGGTGAGACGCCACTACAAACACTGGTGGCGTGTATACAGGTGATTGAACCCTTCGAACTTATTCTGCCGCTCGACGTGAAAGGTGTGCCGGCGGGTGATTATCTGGTGGTAGTCAACGGTGAAGAGATCAATTTCACCATTGATTGATCCGGGCTGAGGAACCTGTCTGGATGCAGGAGCAAGTGTACTAAGGATAGTTTTCAAGGAAGGTAGTGCTGCCGTAAGGGGCGTATGCGGATATTGCAGACGCTCCTTACTTTTTTGGATCTATCTCAAAATCGCTCTCGCCAAGATATCGCATCATTTTTATTTTCTCCGTGACGCGTTGAATTTACTCGTAGGTTATCGTTACATACTCGCTGGCCAAAAAACAGGCAGCGATCACAACAACAAACGTTTCCGAGGCACAGCCTGGAAGGGAGTCAGCGGTGGATTTTGATGACGTTATCCGGGGGCGGCGGAGTATCCGTGGCTAT
Source organism: Pseudohongiella sp. (assembly GCA_030652635.1). Lineage (GTDB taxonomy): Bacteria > Pseudomonadota > Gammaproteobacteria > Pseudomonadales > Pseudohongiellaceae > Pseudohongiella. The sequence goes on from JAUSPW010000228.1 coordinate 12,394, forward strand.
CTCAAGAAACCCGTGCCGCAGGCATTGATCCGCGAGATACTTGAATTGGCCATGCGTGCGCCTACTTCGCTGAACACGCAGCCCTGGAATTTTTATGTAGTCGCTGGTGAGGTGCTCGATCGCATCCGCGCCGGTAACGTTGAGCGCAACCTTGCCGGGGTGCCTGACAGCCGGGAATTCCGCTTGGGCCCAGGCTACGAAGGTGTGCACCGTGAGCGGCAGATCGAGATTGCCAAACAATTATTTGGTGCCATGGGTATCGCCCGCGAAGACAAAGAAAAGCGACATGACTGGGTGCTGCGCGGCTTTCGCCAGTTTGATGCCCCCGTCTCCATTGTCATCACTTATGACAAGTCCATTCAGGGAAGTGACATTGCGCCGTTCGACTGTGGCGGGGTGGTCAACTGTCTCGTCAATGCCGCCTGGTCACGCGGTCTGGGTTGCGTGATCAACAGCCAGGGCATCATGCAAAGCCCGGTGGTGCGCGAACAGGCCAGAATCCCCGATGATCAAGTGATTCAGACCTGTGTGGCTATGGGTTGGCCAGATGATACCTTTCCGGCCAATGCCGTGATCTCAAAACGCAAGTCAGTGGACGAGGCCGCGGTGTTTGTGGGGTTTGAGGACTAATCCGGCGGTGGATATCCAGATTCTTCCTTGAAACTTGGTTTTACTAATACCATTATGTTAATAGTTAGCAAAATATGGGGTTTAGTAATACAGAAATGTTACTTATAACGTTAGCAAAAGCACAGGAGAAGCTGGCCGACAATGTTCGCCAGCGCCGATTGGCGATGGAGCTTACGGGGCCGTCGCACGTGAAGAAACCGCTCCCAGTGAAAGAAATGAAAGTTGGGCTGAATTTCGGCGCTGGCGTGCAGTCGGTTGGCCGCTTGGCACTGCGTGAACGTAAAATTTATTTTGAATATGACGGCGCCTTCTTAAAAAGTGGTCCGGAGATTTCACCCTTTCACTTGCCTCTAAGGTCAGGGCATGGGTGCGCTTGTTTATGAGCCTGACCACAATACCCGAGAAGCCATCGATGCTGCCATTAGCCTGGACAGATTGGCGAAGCAGCAAAAATTACCAAGGTGCGGATCCGCGAAATCAATGAGCAGACCCGCGCCGCACTCTCTCAGTGGCCCACGCTTGCCAGGCTACATGGTGTCAGTGCAGCAAATACAACACTGATTGCGGGGTTGATTGTCTAGTTTTCCGGGTCCAGTGGCAGGTCAGGTTGCTGCGGAAACTGGTTCTGCTTGGCAAAAAATTCGTAGATGCTCTGCTGAGAACGAATGTTCCGCTTGTTGCCCCGGTTGACATAGGAATTACTTTGAGTGGCATCGATAGTGCGCGCCTTCACGTTGTCCCGCCATTGGATATCCAGCGTCGACAGCACCGTTTGTTTGATTTTGGCATCCAGAATGGGCACGCCGACTTCCACGCGTTGGTCAATATTGCGGGTCATCCAATCGGCCGATGAAATATACACATCCGTATTGCCGCCATTTAAAAACACATAAACGCGCGCATGTTCCAGAAACCGGTCAAGAATGCTGATCACTTTGATATTCTGGCTCTTGCCCGGAATCCCTGGCACCAGTGAACACATTCCGCGAATAATCATCCTGATTTTCACGCCGGCCTGACTGGCCTTGTACAACAACTGCACAATCTCTTCGTCCACCAGATTGTTCACCTTCAGTATGATCTCAGCCTTGCGACCACTGACGGCAAAGTCGATTTCCCGTTGGATCAGCTTCTTCAGTTTTGGCCGGCTCCAGGTCGGTGACACAATCAGATGCTTGAATACAAACGGGCGATAGGAGTACTGGATGAATTCAAATACCTGTTCAATTTCGGCGGTGATCTCCGGATGACAGGTAAACAGACTCATATCGGTATAAATACGGGCGGTTTTTTCGTTAAAGTTGCCACTGCCGATATGGCCATAACGCACGGGTTCGCCTTTCTCCATGCGGGTGATTAGGCAAATCTTGGAATGGATTTTCAGCGTGGTCTGACCAAAAATCACCTCGATACCGGCATCGGTCATTTTTCTTGCCCAATTGATGTTGTTTTCCTCATCAAACCGGGCCTTCAGCTCGACCACTACCGTGACATTTTTACCATTACGCACAGCATCCAACAGCGCATGAATTACCCGTGACTGGCGTGCCACCCGATACATGGTGATCCTGATATGGGTGACCTTGGGGTCAAACGACGCCTGCCGCACCCACTCAGTAAAGTAACCAAAGCTGTGATAGGGGTAATACAGCAGGATGTCGCTGTTACGAATGGCATCAAAGGTCGTTGGATGCTGCTCAAAATCAGGGCTCGGTAACGGCGGCAACGCGTGGAATTCCATGCTGTGGCGGCCGAGATTAGGAAATCCAATAAAGTCTTTAAAGTTGCGGTAGCGGGTGCCGGCGATCAGTGCATCTATTGAACTGGTGCCCAGCTGCTTGGTCAGCACCTTTAACATCTGCTCCGGCATGGCCGCGTCATACACCAGACGGGTTGGCTCTGACTTCAGCCGTTGTTGTATACCCTTGGACATCTTGTCGATCAGGCTTTGATCCAGAGTGTCACTGATGTTGTATTCGGCATCGCGGGTCAGTTTCAGTGAAAAAGCGCAAATACTGTCGAACTCAAAAAAGCCTTTAAACAGGTCGGCCACACAGTGGGTGATGATGTCGTCCAACAACAGAATTTGCCGCCGGTAGTGACCGTTTTTCTTGCGGGTATTCAGGCTCAGCGGCAGCTCGACAAAGCGCGACACTTCGTTGGTCGGCACCTGCACAATTGCGTACTCGGGTTTGTGGTCTCCGGCCATTTCCACCATCAGGTAGGTGGTATTGTCGTCAAGAATTTTGGCCAGCGAGGCATCGGTGTGCGACAGGATAATCGGCGAAATGTGCTTTTTGACTTCACTATTAAAAAAGTTGCGTACCCAGCTCGATTGCAGCTCGGCCAATTTGCTGTCATCGATCAGCTCGATATTGTGCTTACGCAGTTCAAGCTGAATATCCAGATAGATCTTTTGGAACTGCTTGCCCATCATCAGGACTTGCTGCTGAATCTGCGCAAGCAGTTGCTCAGCATCTTCATGCTCATCGGTCTGATACTTTTTCAGCAGGATGCGACGCTTCACATCGGCTACCCGCACCCTGAAAAACTCATCCAGGTTATTTGAGTAGATGCCCAGAAAGCGCAAGCGCTCAATGGGTGGGTTGCGGGTGTCAGCAGCTTCCTGCAGCACCCTGCCATTAAACGCCAGCCAGCTCAGCTCCCGCGGAAACACCGGATACTCGTTTGATACTGCGTGTGTGATGAGCAATTCCATATTTTTTTCTCCTGCCTGCTACCTGCAACCAAATCTATGTCAGTTTTATTACAGGGCGAAGACAGGATATTCCATGTCGTAACTTTTTAATCTCTCGCGCCAACTTGGGCAGATTGCCCCGGGCGATGGCAGCTGACTACTGCCCGGAATAAACATCCACCTCAATGCGAATCTCATTTGGTAATGCCACCGTATCAGACCACCAACCCGTCCCCACTTCAAAGTCCAGACGATTGACCGTCACCTCGCTGGTCAAGTGGAAACGTGGCCGCCCCTCGTGCATCTCCATGTCAACGGTAAACGGAAAGCTGATCGGGTGCGTCTTGTCGCGGATTGTTAACTGACCATCGGCCACGAAGGAGTTGACCGATTGCAGGCTGCACTGACTGGCCTGAAAAGTGGCCGTTGGGAACTGGGCAGCGTTGAACATGTCGACATCAAGCAGGTATTCCTTCACCTCTGACGTATCAACGTAGATGTCAGCGATCGGGATGGTGACATTGATGTTGCAGGCGGAAGGGTTTGCGGTGTCGATGTCGAACGTGGCGTCTACGTTGCGGAATTCTCCCTGGCCTGGCACATCTTCATAGGCGTAATGAAATATCACCTTAGACTCGCTGGGTGAGAGTGTCCAGATGGCGGCTTGCGCTGAGACGCCGATGAGTGCGGTGAGTGATAACAGTCCAGTGAGAGAAAATAGTGTTCGCATGGTAGGATGACTCCAGATTTAAATTTGAGTATGGTTTAGCCATTTCAATGATGACCGGCATTTTAGTGTTTTTACCCCAATAGTACGAGTCACTTGTTGTAGACATTGCAAAGGAGAGGAAAAATGAAAGCTCGTAATCTGTTTATGCTTGCCAGCACCGGTTTGTTGCTGGCTGTAACCGCCGCCAACGCGCAGGAGCGTACTTACACCGCAGCCCAGCATGACTACCGGGTAGTGCCCGTCGCTGAGGGGCTGGTTCAGCCATGGTCGATGGCGTGGCTGCCGAATGGCGACATGCTGGTGACGGAAAAGCCAGGTCGCCTGCGCATTGTCCGCGATGGTGCCCTGCTGCCCGAGCCTGTTAGTGGTGTGCCCGAGGTTTTCTACCAAGGCCAGGGCGGCCTGTTTGAGGTGTTGCCGCATCCGGATTTTGCAAGCAATCAAACCATTTACCTGAGTTTTGCCAAGCCTGTTGGGGACAACTCAACAACGGCCATCATTCGCGCACGTCTGGAAAATGGCAACCTCAGCGACGTTACTGAAATTTTTGCAGCCGATGCCAGTGGCCGCAGCCACTACGGCGGCAAACTCGCGTTTGATGCGGACGGTTATCTGTTCCTGACGCTCGGCGACCGCCAAGCCCCCTCGACTGGCGATCTGACCGCCCATCCCGCGCAGGACCTGAGCAATCATCAGGGTGTCATCGTGCGCCTGAATGAAGACGGTACAGTGCCCAGCGACAATCCCTTTGTCGGTGAGCAGGGTGCTCTGCCGTCGATATGGAGCTACGGACACCGCAGCCCGCAGGGTCTGGCGATCCATCCGCAAACCGGTGACCTGTGGATGACCGAGCATGGCCCACAGGGTGGTGATGAACTCAACCTGGTCAAACCAGGTGCCAATTATGGCTGGCCCGTTGTCGGTTACGGCGTCAACTATGGCACCAGCTCGCCCATTCATGATCGTCAGACGATGACAGGTATGGAGTCACCCACGCGCTTTTGGGTTCCCTCTATTGCAGCATCCGGCCTCATGATCTATGAGGGTGATAAGTTTCCGCAGTGGCAGGGCGACATTTTTGTGGGTGGATTGGCAGGTCAGCTGGTCTCCAGACTGGAAATGAGCGAAGACTTCCGCAGCGTTGTGCGCGAAGAAGAGCTGATCTACGGAATGGGCCGTGTCCGTGACGTCCGCGAAGGACCCGATGGTTACATCTATGTTGCCATTGAGGACCGCCAGGGTGCAGAGACTGCCGTTGTCAGGATGGAACCGCTGTAATCCTGCTTGCCAGGTCCCACTAAAGACGAAGGACCACTAAAGACGACGTTCCGCTTAAGACGTTTCTGCCCAGGCTGATCATTTATTTGATTCAGCCTGGGCAGTCACTGGGAGCAACCATGACCGCAGGCCTGATGCAGACACCGCCGCTGCAGATCATCGATATACTGAAATTCGCGGCGCGTGCGCATGCCCGGCGCGAGATCGTCACGCGCCTCGTGGACGAACCCATGTGGCGATACACCTATGCCGACGCGCTGAAGCGGGCGGGACAGGCTGCCAGTGCGCTAAAGCGACTGGGTGTCGCGCATGGCGACCGGGTATCCAGTCTCGCCTGGAACACGCACCGGCATTTCGAGCTGTTTTATGCCGTGCCGGGGATTGGCGCGGTGCTGCACACGGCCAACCCGCGGCTTTACGACGACCAAATCATCTACACCATCAATCACGCCGAAAGCGCGGTGCTGCTGTTCGATCGCAACTTCCTTGCCGTGGTCGAGCGCATCGCGCCCTACTTAAAAACCATCAAGACCTATGTGATGCTCTCGGACGAGGCGCGGCTCACACCCGGCACGGTTGGCGCGCTGGGGTATGAGAGCCTGCTCGACAAGGAGAGCACGGCTTTTGCCTGGCCGGTGGTCGAGGAAAATCAGGGCGCGTTTCTTTGTTATACCTCGGGCACCACGGGCGATCCGAAGGGCGTGCTGTATTCGCATCGCGCAGTGGTGCTGCATGCGATGGCCTCAGGACTGGCGAGTGCCTTCGGGTTTGATGCCTTTGATGTGGTGATGCCCTGCTCCTCGCTGTATCACGCAACGGCGTGGGGCCTACCGTTTGCCGCGCCGATCAACGGCTGCAAGCTGGTGTTCCCGTGTGACAAGATGGACGGTGCAAACCTGCAGGAACTGATCGTCAGCGAAGGCGTGACGTTCTCCGGTGGCGTGCCAACCATCTGGACCCTGTATCTGGCGCATCTCGAAAAGACTGGCGAGACGCCAGGCAGCTTGCAACGTGTGGTCATCGGCGGGTCGGCAGTGCCGCGCGCAATGGCGGAGGGTTTCAAGAAAAAGTACGGTGTTCGCGTGCTGCAGATCTGGGGCATGACCGAGACCTGCCCGCT
>JAUSPW010000235.1 GCA_030652635.1 Pseudohongiella sp.
GACGGCAGACTTGAGACTGCCGTAGAGCGTTTGCAGGATTATGTTATCAAGGTAGATATGAATGCCGGTGGCTATTAAGCTGCCGATCTCCGCACGTTTGAGAACACGAAGTTTATGAGCAACAGTTATAACGCCGATGCTATTGAAGTCCTCACCGGTCTTGATCCGGTGCGCAAACGCCCCGGCATGTACACCGATACCACCCGCCCCAATCATCTGGTTCAGGAAGTTGTCGACAACAGCGTCGACGAAGCGCTGGCGGGCCATGCCAAAACCATCACCCTGATCATGCACAAAGACGGCTCCATCGAGGTTGAAGACGATGGCCGCGGTATGCCGGTAGATATCCACCCGGAAGAAAAAGTCACCGGTGTGGAACTGATCCTGACGCGCCTGCACTCCGGAGGAAAATTCTCCGGAAAGAACTATGAATACTCCGGCGGTTTGCACGGAGTGGGTGTGTCGGTTGTTAACGCACTCTCGCATTTTGTGGAAGTCACCGTACGCCGGGATGGCAATGTCTATCAGATGCGCTTTCACAACGGTGACAAAGCCACCGATCTCAAAGTGATCGGCACAGTGGGCAAGCGTCAGACTGGCACCACGGTGCGGTTTTTGCCGGATGAAAAGTATTTTGATTCCCCAAAAGTCTCTATCACACGACTCAAACACGTGCTGCGCGCCAAGGCGGTGCTGTGCTCCGGTTTGCGCGTGGTGTTTATCGACAACACCGCCAGCGACGACAAATCTCAAAGTGAAGAGTGGTTGTTCAAGGACGGTCTGACGGATTACCTGTTACAAGGCACCGGCGATGACATCACGCTGCCGGTCGAGCCGTTCACCGGCAATATGAAAGGCAACGACGAAGCCGTGGAGTGGGCAGTGCTGTGGCTGCCGGAAGGCGGTGAGTGTTTACAGGAAAGTTACGTCAACCTGATTCCAACCGCTCAAGGCGGCACCCACGTTAACGGACTGCGCACCGGTTTGCTGGATGCCATGCGTGAGTTCTGCGAGTTCCGCAATTTGTTGCCGCGTGGCATCAAGTTGACGCCTGAAGATATCTGGGATCGTTGTGCGTTTGTGTTGTCGACCAAACTCAAAGATCCACAGTTCTCCGGACAAACCAAAGAACGCTTGTCGTCGCGGCAAAGCGCTGCCTTTGTTGGTGGCGTGGTCAAAGATGCCTTCAGTTTGTGGCTGAACCAGCACACCGACGATGCGCTGGCACTGGCTGAAATGTGTATCAACAATGCCAACAGCCGCCTGAAAGCCAGCAAAAAAGTGGCGCGTAAAAAAATCACCAGCGGTCCGGCATTGCCCGGCAAACTGGCGGACTGCTCCACGCAGGATGTGATGGCAGGCGAATTGTTTCTGGTGGAAGGTGACTCCGCGGGAGGCTCTGCAAAACAAGCGCGTGACCGCGAAACACAAGCCATCATGCCGCTGCGCGGAAAAATTTTGAACACCTGGGAAGTCGATTCCAACGAAATTCTGGCGTCACAGGAAGTTCACGACATTTCAGTCGCACTCGGTGTCGACCCGGCGTCCAGTGACATCAGTGGTTTGCGTTACGGCAAAATTTGTATTCTGGCCGACGCTGACTCCGACGGTCTGCACATCGCAACTCTACTGTGTGCCTTATTCCTGCGTCACTTTAAACCGGTGGTTGCTGCCGGCAGAGTGTATGTGGCGATGCCGCCTTTGTACCGTATTGACTGTGGCAAAGATGTTTTTTATGCGTTGGATGAGGATGAAAAAAACGGCATTATTGACCGACTGGCTGCAGAAAAAAAATCTGCCAAAGTCAACGTGCAGCGTTTCAAAGGACTGGGTGAAATGAACCCGCTGCAACTGCGCGAAACCACCATGAGCCGCGATACCCGACGGCTGGTGCAACTGGTGTTGCCGGACGATGATCGCTCTGCCGGTTACAGCGAGACGGAAGAGGCGCTGGATATGTTGCTCGCTAAAAAAAGGGCGGGGGACAGAAAATCCTGGCTTGAGGAGTATGGGAATCTGGCGGAAGTGGATTGAGTCTGGAATATCGCACCATGATTGGTTGAGGCAGTCCACAATTCCGGTCAGACAAACTGAAATCCCTGCAGGTCGACATTATTAATCCGTCCTGATACCTTACCGAGCGGAAGTTCACTACGATTCTTGGAAAGGAGATCCTTCTATGCGCATCAGCGCTTCTTTGTTTTTAAGCCTTGTTTTTCTTGCTGCACTGCCCGCCGGGTCAGTGAGTGCGGCCTCTGCAGACCGCGTTGCCACGCCGCTGCCCCCCATCACCATTTATCACCTTGAAGCCCGTCGCTCAGAACGCATTGTCTGGTTGATGGAAGAGCTGGGATTCCCCTATGAGTTGAAGTTTGTGCGTGGCAACCTCGGTGCCTCACTGATGCAGATACGGCAGGTTAATCCGGGTAATCCGGTGGCTCCCACGGTGCTGTATGGCGACGAGATATTGGTGGAATCCGGTGCAATCATGGATGTGATCCTCAACCGCCATGCGCCGGACCGTTTGCAGCCAGATATCAACAGCCCGGACTACCCGTGGCACCAGATCTGGATGCACTATGCCGAAGGTTCACTGGCATCACGCATGGGCATCGACTATCGCGTTTGGCAGTTGCAGCCACCGGAACAACGCTCGCCGCTTCGTGACATCCAGGGCACGGTGCAGTACGCCGAAGACTTCCTTGCGGAACATCCGTATTTTGGCGGTTCCGAGTTCAGCGCTGCCGATATCATGATGCATTTCCCGATGAACTATACCTTCCTGATCAATGTGGTGGATCGTACTCAGTTTCCAAATATCAATGAATGGATGGCGCGTGTCGAGGCGCGACCGGCGTACAAACGGATGGCGGAAGTCTCCAAGCCCGACGGTATGCCAAGCCCGCCCGAGCCGCTGCCGGACAGCGCAAGACCGCCAGCGCGCTAAGCGCTGGTGGTGTTAAAACCTCAAAAAAAACGTCAGTAGATCATCACCCATAACGCCAATACGCTCAGCGCCATAACAAGCAGGACAGCGTATAAAACAAACATGCCGGCGAGTCTCAGCGCCATAGACCACCATCGGCATGAGTAGACTCGCCGGACTGCCATCCAGGTGTACACGGCCACTGCCAGCCATATGAACTGACCGATAATAGGAATTGCCAGCACAGTCAGGCACATGGCAAGAAAGAAAACACAATGCAGATGCAGGGCAAACACCAGATGCTCCGCATAACGCGCGCGCTGATCGCCATAAAAAAGCTGCAGCATCAAGGCAAACACTGGGACAAGGACAAACATCGCGGAACCCAGATTGCTGATAAGACGTTGGCCACTGCTCGTCACTTGTTGCCACAAACCTGCGGCATCAGTATTCAGACGTTGTTGTAATCTGTTACACAGACCTTCTGGCAAACCTTCACAAAAAAACTCACCACGGTTGAGCCCTGCGCGAATTAAACCAAAATCAATCACTGTCAGACTCGATTCTGAGACATTCAGTAGTACAGGCGGAGCGTTGACGACTCTGGCATTAAAAAGCGCATTGATACTCAGCAACGCGAGCAAACTGATGCTCAAATACAGGCGCAGGGGCCTGACATAATGGGAGCGTTGTCCATCAAGGTATCTTCGGGTCAACATGCCCGGGAAAAACAGCAACAGTTTGAGTGTGCGCCACAGAGAACCTTCAAACGCAAAATAGTTGCCTGCAAATTCCTTTATGAAATCGACGACGGTGGGTGGTCGGAGGCGGGTTTCCTGTCCACATTCAGGGCAGTAGCAAGCCGCCGCCGGCAGTAAGTGACCGCAATTCAGGCAACGCCCTGACTTATTGGCGTCGCCGGCAATGTCTGTGCGCCTGGTACTTTCGGACGCAGGGTTGTTTGACGTTGGCAGTGTCATCACTCGTTCCTTGCAACACAAAAACACAGTTGAAGTCTGGCAGTTTTTGACTTGTTTGAATACTCTTGCTACATAATCGCGTTACTGTTGTTCGCAGGCATCTTTCACATCAAAACAAGGAAAAAAACCATGAAGATCCGTGTCACATCGCTCGCCATGCTCGTCCTGTTAAGTTCTGCGGCACATGTTGCGCTTGCTGCTGAAGCCGAGGTACAGCCTCAGCCGATTATCATCAATAACGATGGCGTTGCTTTTTCCAGAATGGAGGAAGGCCAGGTAATTGCCTATGACCCGGTGGCTGCATATGACACGCACATGGTGATGCTGGCAGATTGCGGCGCTCACAAAGTCGAGTTACAGGGCGTCAGCTGGTGTTTCGCAAGCGCTGAAAATGCCCAGAGTTTTGCCGCGGCAACCACGGAGTCTGGCCAGAACAAGTACATTCCTTTTGGTGGTGGCCATTGTTCACTTGGATTGGCGTTCAACAATCTGACCGCACGTGGAGATCCCCGCACCGCAGTCCGTGTTGGTGAAAGCCTGGTGTTAAATGGCAACTTTGATGTGCGCGCCCGGTTCTTGTCTGCGACCGAGACCAATATGAGCAATGCGCTGAAGAATTTTGAAAGTGGTATTGCGGAAGGCAAATTGATCGATTGAGTGTCAGTGAATGCCTGTGGCGACGAGGTCTGTTGGCCACAGGCATAACGACTGGCGTGCCGCAGATTACTTCTCAGCCATCGCTTTCATATTGCCCAGTGCACGCTCAAAGGTGGCACGACGACGTGTGACGTCCGCGTCTTTGGCGGCCTGATCAGCCAGATTGGAGACATCCAACATCAGCGTGTAAATCAGTTTTGAACTGTTTGCATCCACGGGTCTGGCTTCCATAAACCCGTGATAAAGATTATAGAACTGGCCTTCCACGGCCGGCTGTGTGTAGCCGTAAGATAACGGCGTCTGTGCCACCATCACTTCAGTGATGCGACCGCTGGCCAAGACACGAACAGTGCCGATGCCGCCATCGCCAGAGGTAATGGCACAATCAATGCCCAGCCATTCGCTGATTTCACAGTAGTCGCCAACGGCGGCCCAGGTCTGTTCGGCAGAGCGGGCAACGTCAACTTCCATTTTTATGGTGACATATTCCTGAGCCAGTGCGGTGGTGGAGAGCAAAATGGCGGGGACAGCAAGCAGTGAGAGCAGTGTTTTTTTCATGTTGAGTATCCTTGTTATTGGTCTGGGAGTGCCGGCGTGACGGCACAAAGACTATCCGAGCTGGTGTGAGACGGCAATGACCATACGCCAGAGAGAGTCATCTGGTGGTTTTAACTGCGTTTACGCCAGTTCCAGCACCACCGGGCAATGGTCTGAACCGAGGTACTCGTTCAGAATCTCTGCCGATTTGATGCGCTGTTCAAGGGCAGTGGAGGCCAGAAAATAATCCAGACGCCACCCGATATTTTTTTCGCGCGCACCGCCTCGCATGCTCCACCAGCTGTACTTCACCGTATCCGGATACAGGTACCTGAATGTATCGATGTATCCGGCATTGATCAGTCTGTCGAGGCCATCAATTTCGATCTGGGTATAACCTGCGCTTTTGTTGTAATTCGCCTGAGGTCGCGCAAGGTCAATCGGGCGATGGCACACGTTCAGATCCCCACAAATTACCACCGGTTTTTTCTGCTCCATCTGCAGAATGTGTGTTTGAAACGCATGATCCCAGCGCTCGCGGTACTCAAGGCGTTTCAGACCTTCCCCAGAATTGGGTGTGTAGACCGTCACCACAAAGTAATCGGGGAATTCTGCTGCAATCACACGCCCCTCCTGATCATGCTCTTCAATATCCATGCCGTACTGGATGGCAAGAGGTTGCGTGCGGCAGAACATGGCGGTGCCGGAATAACCCGGGCGCACTGCTGAATGGGTGTACAAATGAAATCCTTCCAGTGCGCCAACGGCTTCAACCACCTGATGGTCCTGAGCCTTGGTCTCCTGCACACAGAGTACGTCTGGCTGCAGTTGCTGCAGCGCAGTCAGAAAGTCTTTTTTGACGGCGGCACGTATGCCGTTGAGGTTCCAGGAAATCAAACGCATGTTGGGGGCCTGTATTTCTTCAACAAAATAGCGGATTGCTGGCATAAGAATACCCGTACTGAGACGCCCAGACCACCTATCTATGGGGTAGGACAGGCATCACTTTTCGCGTAAAACTCACTCTGACAGGTTTTTTGTGAGTTCAATCCGACCAAGAGGAGCCAAAAATGCACAGTGTCCCAGTCAGCAGGTCTGAGACCGTTCGCCAGATTCCATCAAAGACGCTGTCATTAGCGAGGCGTGCAAGTTGCATGCTGGCAGTTGTCGTGTTGAGCATGGGTGCGGGGGCGGCGTTTGCCAATCCATCCGATCTGGATATCCGTTTTAACAGCACCGGCTACATGATGGATAACTACAATCCTGACAACAGCAGCAGTCGGCAAAACGCGCCATTTTTGCCCATTATTAACGCCGATGGCAGTTTTGTTGTTTTTGGTCAGACCAGCAATGGTGCAACTGCCACCGCGTTTCTGCAGAGTTTCAGCGCTAACGGTGTGGCGCAACAACCGGTTTTGATTAATGACGCGCGACCGACAATAGCTGCGTATTCCGCCTCGGACAAGATTATGCTGGCTCGCAGCAGTGTTTCCGTCGCGGGCGTCAATGTGCCCGGATATCTCAAGCGATTGAACCGGGACGGAACGCTGGACAGTTCCTTTGGCAATAACGGCACCGTCGCTGATCCAGACATGTTATTGCTGGGGTCCGAGATTACGCTCGGCGAGGATGCGCAGGGCCGGATTATGGTGACATCCTTCTCGAAAGGCCTGATGCGCTTTTTAGCCAATGGTGCATTGGATGCCAGTTTTGGTGCGAATGGCATTGCGCCGCTGCCGGCTGACAGAGCGCAGTTTGAGACTTTCCTTGCACAGGCCGTGGCGACCGACGGCGGCTACTATGTGCTGACCGGCGGCAGCGGCGGCGATGCCAACAGTCTGCTGCGTTATACAAGTTCTGGTGCGCTGGACACGGCGTTTGGCACGGGTGGCCGACTAAAATTATTGTCTAACAGTGTGACCAACACCATTGCAGCCATGCCCGACGGCGGTGTGCTGGCGCTGGAAGGTTGCAAGCAGGGTACTTCAACCTGTCGCCTCAATCATTTCAGTAAAACCGGCAGCTCAGTTGCCATGTCAGCCCGTATCAGGGAGCTGCCACAAGGCGTCACCGGACAGGCGCGACTAACGCGTGGTGCACTGATCCAACGTTTGAGTGATGGCCGAATTTTAATGAGTGCTGACTGGGTGGGTACCTTGTCTGCGCCGCCCTGGTTAGCAACAGGCCAACTGTTTGGCATGTTCAACGCTGACCTGACGCCGGTCACCGAGTTTGATGGTGATAATGGATTGCGGGTGCACAATCCGGGTTTCGAATTTAATACCACCATGCCCAATCGAGCGGCACTGAACGTGAATGCTGACGGCAGTATTCTGTATGTGGCTGAAGCCACCAACTCAAGTTTTAACCCCAGAGTGGCAGCTATGCGTCTCAAAGGTGGGCTGACGTCAACGGCACCAACGCCTGTGCCTTATGTACCAACACCCGATTGGCCCAAACCTTTCAGTGGTGTCACGCCGGCCGCTAATCTGGCCATCAACGTCAATACCATTGGTGAGCTGGTATTGGAAACGATGAGTATTTCCTCCTGTGTCATTATCCAGAGTAACGGCGTGCAAGGCAGTCTTGAAGGCATCGAACGCTTTGATATCGGTTTTAAAATACTCGATATGGATCAGGGCATTATTCAGGTGGTGAAAACACGTCCGTTTAACGAGTCCGGGTCGCTGACTGCCAGCGGTGCGTTGCCCGATTGCAGCGGGATTTATGAGGCCACCACCAATCGCTATACCGACTTTATTCAGTTGGGCACCCAAACCTTCACGGTGGTGTTCGAGGTGATAGATGAGCCGCAATTGAGGCTGGCGCTCAGAAGTGCGGTGGAGACGCCAACACGCTAACGCAGGCGAATGCTGACCGCAATGTCACGGTGTAGTAGCAGGGAAAGGCAATTCCCCTGCTACTACAAAATCTTCAAAGTTAAACTGATAAAGCTCGCTGCTGCGCGGCGATTTAAAACTGACATCATTGGCGGTCAGTACGCACAAATAAGGCAAGATTTCCACGGGCTGTTTGTCTGCCAGTGCTGCCGGTGAAAACAGCCCAATACAATGCCCTTGGTTTTCATCCCGCGCAGAGGTGTACTCGAATGCTTCGATTCCAGCAGTACGCATGGCTGCACCCAGATGTTGACTGGCTGAGTAGCTGGCCGGATGAGTTAATTCATGCACAAATTCATCAAATGGAGGGAGTTGCAACTGAACGCCGCGGTCAGACCGGTACCGCGCCGAAAACAGGCTGTGCTGAGATCTGATTGCCGGTTTGACAGGCGGGGATGCTATCGAGCGCCAGAAAACGAACCGGTAAAACGCGGCTTCTGCCAACGTGGTTTGTACCGAGCCGCCACCATAGAAAATCCCCGCCTCATGTCGTTGTCCAAATCGTGAACCCCACGGTAAAGGCGGGTAACGAAATGGAGTTTTAAACAGGTAGTGCAGAGAATCTACCCCGTTTGGATAGGGTGGTTTGCTGCGCTCCAGAAGGTCTTCGAGCACCGATTGTTCAGCCAGTGAATCCACATAACTCAGCGTTGCGACTTGCTCCTGATTTTCAATCAGACGATACAAGGTTCCGGCAACAGGCCGGATCTGTTCATCGCCGTGACAGTGTTGCCAAATATCCGACAATTAAATCTTGCCTCGTAAGGCGTCGATAAACTGCAGCACCCCAACCAATCCCTGGATGTTGGTAATCTGTTGAGCCGGGATGCCGTGTGTCGCCGTGTTGGGGCTGCGCATAAAATGCTGCATCCAGGCTTCATCTCCACCAGTCAATGCATACAAAGAGCGGGCTATTCTGATCAGCAGCAGGGCCAGTTCGCCTTGTTTGGAGCCAGGGTCCAGATGTGGGTTGTTCTTTAGACGGCTGATCGCAGTGCGATGCAGACCGAGAACATTGGCCAGTTCAGTCTGACTGAGTCCAAGCTGCTGTGATGCCTTGAATACCGCTTTGCCGAGCACAATGGCTGTATCAGGTTGGGCAGCGATTTGGGCGGTCATAACGCTCCTATTGTTGCATAACACACTAATGATGTCGTTATGTGCATTATGCACGAGTTGAGAATGACTGCAAATCTGAATCTTGCAGTCTTGTGGCATGGAATCATTCAGCTTGTCACTCAGTGGTTATAGCTCCCACACTACAGCTGCACAAGCACAATGTGCTATAAAAGCACATCATCACGAACGGACACCTACCCGCACTATGACCATGAACATCACCATCAATGAGGATGGCGTCGAACAGATTGCCCTGAGCAGTTATACGCGCCAGGCCTACCTGAATTACTCCATGTACGTCATTAATGACCGCGCGCTGCCGCATATCGGCGATGGCCTGAAGCCAGTGCAGCGCCGCATTGTGTACGCCATGTCTGAGCTGGGCTTAAAAGCCTCAGCCAAATTCAAAAAGTCCGCCCGCACCATCGGTGACGTGATTGGTAAGTTCCACCCGCATGGGGATTCAGCGTGTTACGAAGCCATGGTGTTGATGGCGCAACCCTTCAGTTACCGTTATCCGTTGGTGGATGGTCAGGGTAACTGGGGTTCGCCGGATGATCCCAAATCCTTTGCCGCCATGCGTTATACCGAGTCGCGGCTGCAGAAATATGCAGACCTGCTGCTGTCCGAGCTCGGGCAGGGCACGGTGGACTGGAAACCCAACTTTGACGGCACCCTGGATGAGCCGGTGTTGCTGCCCGCGCGGGTACCCAATGTGTTGCTCAACGGTGGCAGTGGTATTGCGGTGGGGATGGCCACCGATATTCCGCCGCACAATATGCGCGAAGTGGTCAGTGCCTGTATCCATCTGCTGGACAGTCCCAAGGCCACTCTCGCCGACTTGATGCTGCATGTTAAAGGTCCGGACTTTCCAACCGATGCCGAGATCATTACCCCAGCTGCTGAGCTGCGTGCCATGTATGAAACCGGCCGTGGCTCATTGCGCGCCCGCGCGGTCTATAAAGTTGAAGATGGCGATGTGGTGATCACTGGTCTGCCCTATCAGGTTTCCGGCGCTAAGGTGCTGGAGCAGATCGCCGCGCAGATGCAGAAGAAAAAACTGCCGATGGTGGTGGATCTGCGCGATGAGTCCGACCACGAAAACCCCACACGCATCGTGATTGTGCCGCGTTCCAACCGTATTGATGCCGATGAGTTGATGCTGCATTTGTTTGCCACCACCGATCTGGAAAAAACCTATCGGGTGAATTTCAACATGATAGGCACCAATGGTCGGCCGCAGGTCAAAGATCTGCGCAGTCTGCTGGTAGAGTGGCTGGCGTTCCGCACCGAAACTGTGCGCAAACGTTTGCAGTATCGTCTTCAGAAAGTGCTCGATCGGCTGCACATTCTTGAAGGTTTGTTGATTGCGTTTCTGAATATCGACGAAGTGATCCACATCATCCGCACGGAAGACAAACCCAAGCCGGTGTTGATGGCGCGTTTTGCGCTCAGTGATATTCAGGCGGAAGCCATTCTGGAATTGAAGTTGCGGCACTTGGCAAAACTGGAAGAAATGAATATCCGAGCTGAACAGGATGAGCTGGCCAAAGAGCGTGACGTGCTGGAAGGTCTGCTGGGCTCCGAGAAAAAACTGCAAAACCTGATCAAAAAAGAACTGACTGACGATGCCGAGAAGTATGGCGACAACCGACGCTCCCCGTTGATTCAGCGCAACGAAGCATCTGCGTTCAGTGAAGTGGAATTGATGTCGACTGAGCCCGTCA
>JAUSPW010000237.1 GCA_030652635.1 Pseudohongiella sp.
GCGCCGGCAACGGTTTCCTCGGTATCCCCAATCATGCGGGCGGAGTAGTTGGCTGACCATTGATCAAGGCGCCATCTGGCCGAGAAATTGGCACGCAGTTCCGGGAAGGCTTCGCGCAGCAGTGCCTTGCCCAGTTTGTCATTCACCTGAATGGTGCCGTTGGGCAAGGTGGATTCTTCAACAATTTCACTCAGTTTTGACACCCCTAGCGAGTATTCCCACGCCCCAAAGCGGTTGTCATGTGAGTAACGTGCGACCAGATCGGCGCCGCGCACGCTGGTGCTGTTCAGGTTGATCGGGCCGTCGGCCAGATCCTGAATTTCACCACTGCTGTCACGCACAATGAAGTTACAGCGTTGGCCGGTGCTGGCGCACAGGTTCAACAGGTTCTGCGCACCAAAGGTGCTGATGGTGTTATCGATTTTGATGTCGTACCAGTCCATGGTGACGCTGAAACCTTGCAGCGCTGACGGTGTATACACAAAACCATAGGAGATATTTTCCGAGGTTTCCGGGTTCAGATTGCCGTTACCGCCGACGCTGGCAGCAACCGCCGCCTCTGGCTGGATGTAAGAGCCGGGTACGCCCTGGCAACCAATCAGGCCGGCGCCGCCGCCACTGCAGGGGTCAATGACCGGGATGTTGGTGGAGCGGGCGCCTTCAAACAGTTCCAGAATGGACGGGGCACGGAAACCTTCCGCCCAGGTGGCGCGCAGCATCAGGTCTTCCACGGGACGCCAGACCACACCGACTTTACTGTTGGTGGTGTCCCCAAAGGTGCTGTAGTCGGAGAAGCGGGTGGCCAAATCCACGCGCAGATCTTTGGCAAACGCCTGGTCGGCCAGCACCGGTACACTCAGTTCCACGTAGGCTTCCGATAGGTCGTACTTGCCGTTAGTGCCTTCACGCGGCGCGGAGCTGGTGGTCTGGTAGGTGTTTACCCGGGGAGCCGCATTGATGTAGGAGTCGGCGATGTCGCGGCCAAGTTCCTCACGGTATTCAATACCCGCTGCAAAGGCCAGTGGCCCTGCCGGCAATTCCATAATGTCGCCGGTGAGGTTGGCGGTAAAGTCGGTCTGTTCAGCGGCGTTTTTATCGTTGCCGGTGAAATTGACGTAGTTGACCATGGCTTGTGTCATGGGATTGAACAAGTTGATGGGCACACAGCCGCTGGCCAGGTCGCTGACATTGGCCGTCAGGCCGGTGGTGCTGCAGTTGCGCATGCCCAGTGCCAGGCGATCCAGGTCCATCTGATTTACAGAACGGAATTTGGCTTCGTTTTCTGCCCATGAGTAAAACATGTCCCAGCGCCAGTCATTGGCCAGTACGCCGCTGAAACCCGCGCCCAGGCGCAGGGTTTCTACTTCCTGTTCGTTGACACGGTAACCGTTTTCAGTGTGAAAACCGGTGACGCGGAAATCGTTGCCGGCAAAGGTCACACCAAAGGGATTCACGGCAGGA
>JAUSPW010000239.1 GCA_030652635.1 Pseudohongiella sp.
TCCTGCCGGGCCTGTTCCTGTCGGGCCTGCTCCTGTCTGACCTGTTCTTGTCGAACCTGCTCCTGCCGTTGCCGTTCCTGCCGCTGCTGTTCAGTGCGTTGCTGCTGCATCTGTTCGTTGCGCGCCTGCGGGTTTTCCTGCACTAACAAAGCCTTGACTGCCGGCGGTCTGATTACATCCAGTACTTCGGAATCAGCACGTTGCAAAATCAGCAGTGAGCCCAAGATTAGCCCGTGAATCAACAAGGCCAGCATTACTGAAAACGGATAACCATTAAATGCCGTCACGCCATTTATTCCAGTGGTTTGGTAACCAGATTCGGACTATTTACACCTGCTACACGCAATGCCTCCATCAAGCTGATAAAAGGACCGTAGCTGGCATTGGCATCACCTTCCACAAAAATCTGAATTGTCGGGTTAGCTGAGACGATACTGGTCACTTGCTGGCCGATCAGCTCGAGCGCCACCGGCGTCTGCTCTTCTTGAGAAGTTACGCCCAGACTTATGAAATACTCATTATCTGCTGTAATTTCTATAACCAGCGTTTCCGCGTTCTCATCCATCTCCAAGGGCTCTGAGCTTGCTTGAGGTAAATCCACACGCAACCCTTGAGTCAATAATGGCGCAGTCACCATAAAAACAATCAGCAATACCAGCATGACGTCAATGTACGGAACCACATTGATCTCTGCTACCGGTTTACGCTTTTTTCTGACTATTTCCATGGCACTTGTAACCTTGATCGTTGCTTGAAATTAACTGGCTGTTTCCGTCAGCGATCACAGTCAAACTTTTGTAGCAGGAGCACTGACAACCTGCCTGTGCAGGATACCGGCAAACTCCTCTGTAAACGTAATGTAGTTACCTGCTATCACGTCAACTTTGGACGAATAGCGGTTATATGCCACCACTGCCGGGATCGCTGCAAACAAGCCCATGGCTGTTGCGATCAATGCCTCAGCAATGCCAGGCGCAACAACTTGCAAAGACGCCTGGCTCTGTTCAGCCAGACTAATAAATGAATTCATGATCCCGATCACGGTTCCGAACAGACCTATATACGGCGTTACGGAGCCTACGGTTGCCAGAAAGGGCAAATGTTTTTCCAACTTCTCTTCTTCACGTGAATACGCAACCCTCATAGCGCGCTGTGCGCCCGCCATGACGCCTTCAGAGTTAACGCCACCTTGTTGGCGCAATCGCATAAACTCTTTAAAACCAGCCCTGAAAATATTTTCCATGCCGCCGGTGGGCTTATTAGCCTTCTGCTGGTCACTGCCTTCTCTGTAAAGCTGACTCAAATCCATGCCGGACCAAAAACGTTTTTCAAACCCGCTCATACCCTGCTCGGCACTACTTAGTACCAACCAGCGCTGCACAATCATGACCCAGGAAATGATGGAGGCAAGCAACAGAATCAGCATGACAAGCTGAACAACAATTGTTGCTTCAAGAATTAACGACCAGACGTTTATAGAACTGCTGTGCACTAGAGTATTCCTTTAACCGGTTACACGTCTCAAAACAGGCAGCATTATAAGCTTAATTAAATACTTATAACACTCTGGCCGATGTCTTAAGGCTGACAAAATATGGCGAAATCATGATATTTGAACTGATTTTGGTGCAATCAGACCGAGACGGGGGCAATCAGCCCAAACTGCAGGTAGGCATGAGGCGTCACCATACGTCCACGAGGGGTGCGCATAATGAATCCCTGTTGAATCAGATAAGGCTCCAGCACGTCTTCAATAGTATCCCTTTCCTCACTGATCGCGGCAGCCAGGCTGTCTACGCCCACAGGGCCACCACCAAATTTTTCAATCATGGTCAGCAACAGTCGACGATCCATATGATCAAAGCCGTTGTTATCAATGCTCAGCATATCCAGCGCTTTGTCGGCGGTTTCCAGCGTGATTGACCCATCATGTTTCACTTCACTGAAGTCGCGTACACGGCGCAGCAGGCGATTGGC
>JAUSPW010000244.1 GCA_030652635.1 Pseudohongiella sp.
CGTTCTCGCTGGTATTAGTCAGTGCCCTGGCTATCATCCTGGCTATCTTCTGGGTCCCAGCTTACGGCTGGAGCGAGGGAATTGGTAAATCAGCCTTTCATGCTGTTTCCTCCTTTAACAACGCTGGGTTTTCCTTGTTTCCCGATTCTTTAATGTCGGCCGCAGGTGGGCAGCTGATGCTGGCAGTTCACGCACTGGGGTTTATTTTTGGTGGCATTGGTTTTACCGTGATTTATGAAATAGCCCAGGGCAGTCGGCTCAGTATTCATACCCGCATCATGATTCACGGGACTGTTGTTTTGCTGGTTCTTGGTACGTTGACACTGTTGCTGTTTGAAGCTGGCAACACCAGCTTGGGCACAGGATGGGATCGACTGGGGCACGCCTTTTTTCAAGCCGCCACCACACGCACTGCCGGGTTCAATTCCGCAGATATCGCATCCATGAGCAACGCCAGTCACGTGTTTATGATGATCAATATGGTGATTGGTGCAGGACCGGGTTCGACGGCAGGCGGCCTGCGATTGACCACCTTTGTCTTGTTGGTTGCAGGACTGACGGCGGCTTTGCAAGGTCGGCAAATCACTCGCCTGCTGGGTCGAACTTTGCACGTGGAAAATCTCTTGCGTGCATCGGGCATTCTGATTTTGACCCTGGCTTTGTTATCGATTATCAGCCTGCTGATGTTGGCGCTTGAACCTACTCAGGATGCCTTGGCAATAATATTTGAAACAGTATCAGCGCTAGGTACCGTCGGACTGTCTTTGGGTGTTACGGGTGCACTAGGTGAGCCAGCAAAACTACTTGTGATTATTGTGATGATGATTGGAAAGGTATCGCCAGTTGTGCTGTTTGGCGCTTTAGCCGGACGTAGCCAAAGCCCGATTCGTTATGCTGGTGGTGAAATAACAACAGGATGATTGTTCTAAACATCAACAAATCGATAACCAACACCGGGCTCTGTTTCAATGTAAACCGGATTGCTGGCGTCATCACCCAAGCGGGCACGAAGTCTTGCTACCAGGATCCGGAGATAATGAGATTGTTCGTCGTATGCCACACCCCAAATCTGTCGTCCCAACCAAGATTGTGTTAGCAATTGGCCGGCATGCTCAGTCAAATGTCTGAGCAACGCAAACTCCTTCTTGGAGAGCCTGATATCTTCGCCATGCAGAGTGACATGTCTATTGAGATAGTCGATTGCGAGGCCTTTAGCAACAAAGGTCTGTTTCACAGCAATAACCGATGATTGCAGAAGCCGCCTGATTCTCGCCAGGAGTTCAAGCACACTAAAGGGTTTGACGACATAGTCGTTTGCACCACTGTCCAGCGCTGAAACTTTGTCAGACTCTTTATCGCGCACAGATAGAACGATGACTGGAACTGCAGAAAATTCCCGAATATGGCGCAACACATGCTGTCCATCCATATCGGGCAATCCCAGATCAAGAATGATCAGATCTGGCTGCGCCAACCCAGCTTGCGCAATACCATCGCGCCCATTAAGTGCCGATACCACATCAAAGCCCTGCGACCCCAAACTGATACTCAGGAATTTAATGATCTGCGGTTCGTCGTCAATAATAAGAATTCTGGCCATAAAGCAAACACTGTCCCATCAGGTATTTTTGACTATAGGTAACTCAATTCTCATACAAGTACCCGAATCTCCATTCAAAGTATCCAATATCATCAACTTTCCACCATGCGCCCCAATCATTCCTTTGGCAATTGCAAGTCCCAATCCTTCGCCAGCCTGATGTTGATCCCCTCTTCCAAAGTTTTCAAAAAAATCGAATGCGGTTTCGCGATTGACCATAGGAATGCCGGGGCCATGATCAACAATATCAATCACAATGGCATCATCGGACTGCCTGGCGTTTATAGAAACCGACTCGCCGGGACCGTTAAACTTTACGGCGTTGTCGACAAGATTATAAATGGCTTGCTCCAGCAATGCGGGATGTACTGTAAGCTGTGAAAGTGATTCCGGCAGACTGACCTCTAGCCGCGCATTGGGCCATGCACGCATGATACGTTTTCTGACCACATTAATAATTTCAGACAAATCAATTGACTGGCGATCTATAGGTAAATCACCGTAACCCAAGCGTGTCATATCCAGAAGATTCTGAATATATTTCTCCAAGCGTCGGGACTCTTCCAGCATGGATTTTATCAGTTCCACCTGGTCTTGCTCAGTGAGATCCTGACGCAAATCCAGCAGCGTGGACCCGGCACCCACAATGGTAGCGAGCGGTGTTTTCAGGTCGTGCGACAACGAGGAAGTCAGTGCTGTTCGTAATAATTCGCGATCTTTGTCTGCCCGTGCCCGCGCTAACTCGCGTTCAGTGTTTGCTTGAGCATCAATTCGCCTTCGCAGTAAATCAGTTTGATGACCGATCAACATGGAGACAATCAGAAAAACCAATGCGATTAGCACATCGTTCAACTCTGTCATAACAAAGCTGTAACGCGGTTCAGTCAAAAAATAGTTAAAACAGAGTGCGCTGGTAAGACCACAAAGCATGGCACTTGAAAGATTGGCGCGCGTCGCGAACACCGTTACAAGAAGTACAAATGACAGTAACGAAACGACATAGGCCATTGTTGGTAACAACAAGACCAATAACGAGGAGAACAATGGCGGCGCGCATAGTGCGACCAGCATGTACGATGCTTGTGTTTTATGGTGCCAATTACTCATAAAAATGTTCCAAATTTTCGCCTGACGCGCCTTACACTTGTGTGCGAATGCCATCGCAGATGGCAGCATACACCCGCATGGTTTATCCTTCGACCTGCAGATTGCAGATGACATCAATCAAACAAGGAATTGAACGTGGAACTTGTAGTATTTGACTTGGACGGCACCCTGCTGGGGGCAGACCATCGAATTTCCGATTTCACTGCGGACACACTCAAACGTCTGACCGCCAACAATATTGCGTACACGGTGGCAACAGGACGCAACCTGCACTCAGCACAAGAGATTATCCGGGGTCACGGATTTTTATTGCCACACATTTACATCAATGGCGTGATTGTCTGGGATCCGGGCAGTGAATCACTGTCACTGGGCAATTTCCTGAGCAACGTTGAAGCGGAACATGTCATCCGGGCGGCCATCGCTGAAAACGTTACACCGTTTGTGCACTGCGTGACGGAAGATCATCGACACTTTATTTACCACCCGCCCGTGCAGCATGACTTTGAGCAGCGACTGGTGGACATGTTTTTTTCCAGATTGGTCTCCAACGTACTGCCCTTGCAACAAATGCCGGCCAACTCACAAATCACCAACATCAGTATGCTTGGCACCAGTCCGACCATTTCGGCCATTGAGATGAATATTTCAGATGAGGCTCACCTGGTGGCTTACTCCGGCATGGCCATGGAAAACAAGAACCTGAAATGGATGGATATTCACCACAGCCAGGCCAGCAAAGGTAATGCTTTAAGACAACTGGGCACCCGTCTGGGTGCCAGTCGCATACTGTGTTTTGGAGACAGTGACAATGATCTCAGCATGTTTGCCATGGCAGATGAAGCCTACGCACCCGCCAATGCCAAAGACGTCGTCAAAGCCGCATCAACCGGTGTCATAGGCCACCATGACGAAGACGGTATTGCCGTGTTTTTGCGCGAGCGCTTTAATCTCTGATCATTACAAACTCTGATCAATTCAGGCTCTGATCACTTCAGGTTCTTGTCACTTCAGCTTCTTATCAGTTGACAGGTGGTATGCCGTCCACACGCGCAATGGCAATGCCACTCTCGCCCGCAACGGCATACAGCAAATAGACCTGCCCATCTTCTTCAAAAACCGCCGGATCACGCAATTGATTGGCCGGCACCGTGATATCACCTCTGACCGAAGGAAGCACCGGCAAATCAGCGCCCTCCCATGCGTGCTCCGGTCTGAGCACTTCAACAGTCTCCGACTCCGTCCATTTAGTCCAATCATCACTCATGCTAATCGTGGTCAGCAAAATACTTTCCGGCGCATGGCCCACCTGTGTCCAGAACACATACAGCGTGTCGCCACGCACCAGCACCGCTGAATGTCGCATGTCATTGTTAAAAAAGCGCGGCCCTTCCTCAAATCCGGTGTAACCATCCACAGATCGGTAGAAAAAGCCCGGCATCGCCAGACCATACCAATGATCCTTATACAGGAACGTGCGGAAATAAGGTCTACCCAGAATCTCTGGCTCCCCCTCAAAATCAATTCCATTTGAAGATCGCGCCAAACGCGTCACCTGCACCATCGGCTCACGCCCATGCACGTACATCACCAACTCTTTACGATCCTCACGCACAATCACATCCGGCGAGGCAATATGCGCATATGCCGGCACCACACTGTCTTCCGGCACCGAACAAGGCGGACAAGTCTCTGGAAAAAATGACTGCGACAACTGCAAAGTCCCAGGCGAATACACCGTCCAAGGCCCCGTCACTTCATCCGCATACGCAAGCCGGATGTACTCACCTTTATGCTCAGAAAAATAGAGATAGTACTTGCCCAGCGGGTTCTCCACCCAGTCCGGCACACGAATCAACGACGGCCCCTGAATGTTGGTCCCCATGCGCGCATCCATGTCCGCCGTGATAATGGGCCTGTCGAGCAAACGAGTAACCGTCACCCGCGACAAATCCTGAGCATGCAGCACGACACCTGCAGCACACATCCACACCACAAAAACAGCCCGAAAGATTTTGCCAATTATCAACAACAAAGCCACCTCAAAGCATCATGAGCCACACCAACCAGCGAATCCCAAAATCGACAACGCGCCCCCCAGAACGCAATTCCGGAGTGAGCAACGGGAGCCAGGCACCGTGCCGGATCAATCAGGCCGCGCTCATCCTCTGCCAATCCGACCGAAAAGTGCGAGGATTGTCCGAGTCCCGAGCGGCGCAGCCGCGAAGGTCGAGTTCCGCAGCACCGGTCGGATCGGCAGAGGATGCGGCCGATCCGGCACGGTGCCTGACTCCCGTTGCGGCCCGCCGCTCAGGCTCCCACTGCGGCTACCGTTACGGCCATGCTCAATCTACATCCGAGGCATAAACAACCATCGCTACTTCAGCAACCTTAAACGGTTCACCGCAACCGCGCAGCAATCTCCCGCACCGTCGACGCCAACTCCACATAACGCTTCTGAGTCATACCCTCAAAGCCACCCGCACTACCGGCCAACGACACCGCCAACGCCTCCAACTGCTCAGCACCTGCCGCATCCAGACCATTACCGTCCTCAAACACCGTCGCCGCACGATCCAACGCCGCCGTCAACGCCTGATCCTGCGCAGCAGGCAAAGCATCATCGCGACGCAACTGATCCATATATGCAAGAGCTACAACCGGCTCAGCCGGCCAATCGATTTGACGCTGCTGCTGAGGATTGTGCAACACCGCCGATGCTGTCAGATTTGCAGCTGCAATTTCATTTTCAGACAGGAAATTACTCGGCACCAACTCAAGCACATCCACACCACGCGCAATCTCCGTCCCGTAAATCACGCCCTTATACCAATAAGATGACCAATACCCGCCCATCACCAATTCTTCTGAATCAACCGGGCCGCGGTCAAAAAACGCAATTTCTCGCGGGTTAGACGAATCGGTAAAATCCATCACCGAAATGCCACCCTGAT
>JAUSPW010000247.1 GCA_030652635.1 Pseudohongiella sp.
CAAGAAATAGTAGAGGAAAAATTGTATGATTGGATTCCAAACTACATAACTGACTCTGAAAAACTGATGGATGCAATTAAAAGACTTGAGCCAGAAATCGAAATTGCCTAGCAAATCAAGCAAGAAGGACGCGCTAAAGCGCGCCTCTTCTTGAGGAGTTAGGTGTCCAACAATAGCGAGACCTCATAGAATGCTGTTTGTAGTTCGTTTCACAGACGACGCCGAGAAACAGGCGGTACGAGAAGAAAACCTCCAGTCGCATATCGAATGGCTTGGAGCCAGGCAGGACACGATATTGATCGCTGGCTCACTTCGCCACGAAGTCAATACAAGGCCCATTGGTGGGCTCTGGCTGGTGGAAGCCGCATCTAAAGAAGATGTGGAAGCTCTGTATAAAAGCGATCCTTTCTGGCTATGTGGATTGCGCAAGGACGTTGAAATTCTCCATTGGTCAAAAGCGTTTCCTGAGCTAAGAGTAATGGTTTGAGCAGAATGCTTCATAACAAATCAAACAACTTCGCGCCTACGGCGCCAGAACAAGGGCGTGGAGCACTATTTAAATACAACCCATGAGCCATAAACCAATATCCAAATACTCTGGAAGCTGTCACTGCGGAGCAATCAGATTCGTGATCACTACGGACTTCCCGGAATTGACCACCTGTGATTGCTCGATATGCCGCCGTAAGAACGCGCTCATGGTCAAAGTCCATGAAAAGGATTTTGAATTGCTTCAGGGCGAAGACTCCCTCACGGAGTACCAATTCCATACACACACAGCCAAGCATTATTTTTGCAAAATTTGCGGCATTAACCCCTTTCATCGAAAACGAATAACGCCTGATTTCTATGGAATAAACGTATATTGCCTTGAAGGTGCAGATATCTCAGGTATTCCAATCAGGCCAACCGTTGGAGCGGGGATGTTATAAAATCTGACTCAACGGCGGCCCTTGCTTTGGGAACACTTGTTCCGGTCAGGCAGTTATTCGTCCGACAATTCTTCGCACCCACGGCGCCACAATAGCGACAGTCGGAAAAGCGACGGGCCATGTTGTAATACAACTTTGAAACCACTGCGCAGCGAATCCTGCATGAATCCCTTGTGAGGTTGCAAGAACAAAGGCCGATACGATGCAGACCATGATGGCAGAGAGCAGCGCGCTGAACAGGATTGGGGCAAAACGAGCAGGAATATGCATTTTATTTCTCCAGTTAAAAATTAGTTTTTCAGTTTTATATCGAGTTAAACAGCAGCAACGCCCGGCCTGACACATACAAACCGAGACCAAAAACTGCATGTGTGATGAGGCTCTGCAGGCGGGCGGAGGTCGGATCTTTTGTCCGGCTCGCCGCAATACCGAGACCCATGCCCGGCTGCATCAGCAAGAAAGGCGCTGCGACGGTGCCAATGCCTACGGCGAGTGCGGGACCAATCGCAGGGTTGTTAATCCATGTGCTCCCCCAAATCGCAATCAATATGGCTGCGAAGGCGATACCTGTCAGGTAATGAGCCAGCCATCCCAAAACGTGTTCTCCGCGAATGGGAGGCGCGGCCGTCATGGATTTATGAAAAAATTGCGCATGAGACATGTGAGCAATCCAGCGCCCTACCATCCTGTAATTTGGGGGTGGGATTCCGAAAAGCGGTTGGCGCACGATGCCCCACACATCCATGACTGCAGTTGCTCCAATACCCATGCTGACGATGTAAATTAGCGTGTTCATAACTCTCCTTTGCTTGTTTGGCTTTCAAACTGATGCTAGCGTAGAACTTCAAGTCGACTTGAGGTCAAGGAAAATTTTATGGATATTGCTGAAGTAGCACGACGTTCTGGCGTGCCGGCCTCGACACTGCGCTTTTATGAAGAGAAAGGCTTGGTAAGCTCGATTGGCAGGCAAGGGTTGCGTCGCGTTTTCAGCGATAGCATCCTGGAGCGACTGGCGTTAATTGCACTGGGGCGTGCTGTTGGCTTTTCGCTGGATGAAATCGCACGCATGCTGGGATCCAAGGGGAATCCAACGATTGACAGGGAGCTACTGGTTAGTAAGGCCGACGAGCTCGATAGATCCATACAAAAGCTGAAAGCGATGCGAGATGGCCTGCGGCATGCTGCTGTTTGTTCCGCGCCAAGTCATATGGAGTGTCCGAAGTTTCGTCGCCTGCTTGGGCTCGCGGCATATGGGGCGTTCAGTGATAAAGTAAAAACAGACTAACCCGGAGAACCCACATGCCCATCATCGTAGCAGGCAAACTGACAATAAAACCCGACTCACGTGATAACTTCCGAAACGCTGGACCTGACAGTGACATGTTTTCACTCGTGGAAGCTTTCGATGTGAAGGAATATGAAGTCAATAAATAACAAGTTACAGACATTGGGCCTCGTTCCTTTATTTTATCCGCCAACTAACTGACCCAAGTGTACTGGAGACACCTCTTGGGGGCGCATGGAGTATACTGAGCTGCATGAGTAATCGACTGAAACCCACCTAAGGCGGCGATCCGGATGAATCGGTATTTTGAGAGCCTTTGGCACATTCTGGCGAATACTGGCAAGGACGGCGAAACAGCTGACTTAGCCGAGTCGGTACCCGATGCGGGACGGCCGTTGCCAGTGATCTGGCTGCTGGGAAAAACTGGCGCGGGTAAGTCATCGCTGATCCGCGCGTTGACGGGTCTCAGCGCTGCCGAAGTGGGCAATGGCTTTGAGCCGTGTACACGCACCGCCGATATGCTCGACTTTCCTGAAGACCTGCCTGTGATGCGCTTTCTGGATACCCGCGGTCTGGGCGAGGCCGGCTACGACCCGACTGAAGATCTCTCGGCCTGCGAAGAACGCAGCCACGTCTTGCTGGTAGTGGCGCGCCTTGACGATCCCGTACAGCGAGAGGTCGCAGCAGCCATTGCCTCCGTGCGCAAGCGCCGCCCCGACACCCCTATTATCGTGGTACACACTGGCGCGGATCTGTTGCCTGAGGAGCAAACCCGTTTCCGGGCCCGTCAACAGATCCAGCAGGTGTTTGAGCAGGCTGCTCGCAAAACGCTACCCGCCATTGAGACCTCTCTGCTGCCGGGCGCGACGTTCGATCTGGAAAAGGGTATTGATAGCCTGGTGACGGAACTCGACAACATCATCCCGGATATTGCACTTGTGCTGGTGCAGGAAGAACGTCGGGGTGTCGAGCGCGGTGCATTCTCCGAGGTCCGTGCCCGGGTGTTATGGTACGCCAGTGCCGCGGCCGCCTCTGATGTTCCGCCGATTGTGGGAGCGGTGACTGTCCCTGCCATACAGGCTCAGATGCTGCGCAGACTGGGCCAACACTATGGGGTGGAGTGGAGTCGCTTTCGTATGGTTGAGTTTACGCTGGCCCTTGGGACAGGGGCTGCTGCCCGGTTCGGCGCGAGTTACGCTGTACGTCAACTCGTCAAATTGATTCCGGCTTATGGTCAGACCGTCGGTGCCGCCGCTGCGGGCACCATCAGTTTCGCGGCAACCTATGCACTGGGCCGTGCGGCGGCGTTTTACCTTCACCGTACGCAGCAGGCGCTGGCCATTGATACCACCGAGTTGCGCGCGCTTTACGCCGATTCCCTGAAGAAGGCGCGCCATGAAAGGCGCTAAAAAACTACGTCAGGCGCTTTTGCGTTGGGACCATCTGCTGATGGCGCTTGCGCTTGGACTGCCCTTCCTTGCGCTGATGCTGCTGGGATTTTTATGGCTGGCGGAGCATGAAGCAATTTTATGGTTTCTCGCGCTGACGATTGCTCCGGGTGCGGTATTGTTCGCGATGCGCGGTGTGCTCGGCAGGCGCTGGCGCAAGCGTTCGGAGATAGAAGCAGAGTTGGCCGAAACATCGGTTGAGCCGGACCTTGAATGGTTGCCAGAAGAAAAAAAAGTTTTTGCCGATGTCAGTCGCTATATCAAGGAAATTACCGCGAGCGAGCCATCCTGGGAGACGATGCCCGAACTCGCGCTCGAGGTCGTGAATCGCGTCGCGGCGGGACTGGGTGGCGAACACAAAAACGCGTTGAGTTTTACCTTACCCGAAGCCTTGTTGTTACTGGAGTCCACGGCCTCACGCTACCGCGCTCACCTTCGAAGTAAGCTGCCGTTTTCTGACCAGGTAACTCTGGGAACCCTCTACTGGTTATGGTCGCAACGAAACCGCGCCGGCCTGCTGTGGAAACTGGTCTATGGCACCGGCCGCATCGCCCGCTTTGCCCTTTATCCCGCCGCAGGGATCCTGCGGGAGTTGGAAGAACTTGTTGCGGGCGGTAATTCAAGCTATGTGACCGGAAACATGATGAGCGTGCTGCGGGCGATTCTTCTGGAAGAGGTTGCCTTCGGTGCGATCGATCTCTATTCCGGTCGCCTGCGCTTCACCGATGCAGAACTGTTGCAGATTCAACTCGCTTCCGCCCGAAAGGACCAGCAACGTGGAGCGCTGCCGGATTTGCCACTGCGCATCCTGTTTGTGGGGCAGACCAGTGTCGGCAAATCCTCACTGATCAATGCGCTGCTGGGGGACCATCGTGCGGAAACGGATGCCGCAGCAACCACTGAAAATCTGGTTGTTTATCCGATTGAGTTGAATGGCGTCTCGTGCCATTTTCTCGACAGCAAGGGGCTCGATGACTCCTCCCGTCACCAGGACGCCATGCTTGAAGAAATGACGCAGACCGACATGCTGGTGTGGGTGCTCCGCGCCAACCGCCCGGCCCGCGCTGTGGACCAGCAGCTGAAACAGCGCTTCGATAGCTGGTTTGAAGCCCACTCTCGTCGTCGCAAACCGGTGGTAGTTGTCGTTGCCACAGCGGTGGATCAACTGGTTGCTGGTTGGAAAGGCGGCTCGCACCCACTGCCCCAGCCTGCCAGTACCACGATTACCGCAGCGATGAGCGCAATTGCCCGTGACCTGCGCGGCGTGCAGCCCTTGCCGGTCAGCTTGGGCCCCGCGCCGTGGAACGTAGCTGTCGTTCGCGATGCCCTTTGTTCCGCGCTGGAAGAGGCTCAGCGAGTACAACGCAATCGCCTCAGAGTGGAAGGAATCAGTCAGGAAAACCGTATCCGTGTTCATGCCAAGCGAGGAGCACGCGGTGTGACAAAGGGGGTAAAGCTGATCGGTGGACGTTTGATTGAATCGTGGCGGAGTAAAAAGGGCGACTAGGCCCTGTCGTGCTCATTACATCAACCGCGCGGCACACTGTCAGCACCGACGTCGAAAAGAAGAATTTCTGTGCGTCGTTTCCCCCATCACAAAATGTATTTGTCAGGGCTCGTCATAGTGGCCACCCAGAGCGAAGATATAGATTGACGATTCATCGAACCTGTACACAATTCGATCTTTCAGGGCAATGCGCCTTGACCAAAAACCGGACAGGTTATGCTTCAGAGGTTCTGGCTTACCTATCCCGACAGAGGGGTCATCGCAGCGAAGGAGCTCTTTGATAATTTTACGCGTAGCTTCGTGCAGCTTTTTGTCCTTTTGGCGCATGACTTCATACGCTTCCCAGGTTCTACCCTCAAATACCAGTGATCTCATCCATTTGCTCTTTTGTAGGCGTGTATCCTTTACGCTCTGTATGGGTTTTTACCGATTCGGCCAGTTGTTGCATCAGACTACTGTTTTGCAGAACGTAAAGCGTTTCCTGCTCACGCTCCCAGTCTTCGGCGCTAATGACAACAAAGTCCTGCCCGGACCGTCGGGAGACTCTGAGCGGCTCATGTCGGCTAATGCTTTGTTCTACAAGCTTTTTCAGGTTATCTCTGAACTTGTTTACAGTGACTGTTTCCATCTTGCTCACCAAAATATGTACGGGAATGCCGTACGAGTATACGTTAGCCTCCCTAACAATCTCAAGCAATCGGACGCCAGCTTCGCCGGCGCCGTTGTTGATGGGCGATAGATTGGGAATAGATCAAAGTCAGAACACGTAAATAAAACCGATGCCTACTTCGGCTTCAAAGTTGCTGCGTGAAATTGGGCTGTCCGCAACATCGCTCCCAAAACGCTCGTAGAACACCTCGCCAAAAATCTGCCAATTGTCATTGATGTAATTACGATACGTGTAGTTAACCCCGATTGAGCGGAAACCGCCACCCAGCGTGGTCTGGTTCAGTCCAGACGCTGCTGACTGCACGGCGGTGATGCCAAAGTCTTTATTGGCCAGTTCGCTATTGTGGAAAACAGCACCGATGGACAATTCAGAACCGGTGCCGTTCTTTTGCTCTCCAAAGCGACGCCCCGCACCCAACAGAGCAAAACTGCCGGTATCTCCGGTGACAACCCGGCCATCCAGCCAATAACGCCAATCCGCATCAAACGCATAACGCGTTTGCAGCACGACTTGAGTGCCCTCCTCTGTATTGCCGAGCCCGTTCAAGCGCCCGTCATCGGAATCACCTTCTTCCCGACCTTCATCAAAGGCCACCACGGCATCAAATAACCATTTTTCCGCACGCAGACCACGCCACCCCAGTGCCTCGCCCGCAAAGTAGAAAACATCATCACCGCGGCGCCATTGCACCCCACCTGCCGGCTGTGCTTCGAAACCAAACTCATCCGCCCCTTCGTAGGCAGATTCGTACTCAACACCCAGGCCAAGCCCGAAGCCCCAGCCATCCTGCCCCCTAGTAAAGTCGTCGACCGAGGGCAAAGGCACCAATGCGGTTTGGGGTTCCTGTGCCAATACGGATTGAAAAAACAGCGCTTGCGTGAAACCTGCTACCAGTAAACCTGTAAATTTTTTCATATACTCTCTACTCAAAAATGTGTCGGAATATAATGATTCCGTTGATCGCGCGGTTATTACGTCAAGCATGTGTGGATGGATGACTGTCGGGTTGAGGGTCCGATCCGACTTTGCCTTCATCTTGCTTCAACTGTCATGAGCGCCCGATGCCCGAAGATAAAAGGTAAAAGATTATGTCGACTATTTCCGGTGGACTTGTTCATGAATTACCTCAAGATTTGGCAAACGTTTTGGGCGACAACAGTGGCACTGCAGAGCTCTGGGAGAGCCTGACACCCATCGGTCGTAATGAATTCATTTGCTGGATAGAAGACGCCAAACAGGAAAAGACCCGTTTGAAACGGATCAATCGGACTGTTGAGGAACTTCATGAAGGGAAGAAGCGTCCATGTTGCTGGGTGGGTTGCATTCATCGCACGGATAAAAAACCCAGCAAGTGGCAGCAAGATGTGTTGATCGACAAGAAGCCAAAAGAATAAACCACTCATAGAGTGGAGCGTTATGTATCACAACCACGACCACATGGAGCCCATTATGTCCGATTTTCAGGCAGTTTTCAGCGAACTACGCAATATCATGGCGCCCTACGCCGCCGAGTTAACCACTCAAAAAGACACCAGCGACGAGCTGTATGTAAACACGGCGCACATTCAAAAGAACAAGACGCCATTGTTTTTTGGGGCGGTGCAGATCAAGAAGTCGTACGTCAGTTATCACCTTATGCCGTTGT
>JAUSPW010000251.1 GCA_030652635.1 Pseudohongiella sp.
ACAACGGATGCCAGTTACGACATTCGTGTACGCCAGACCGATCTGGCAGGTAACAGTTCAGGTGAGGGCAGCCTGACGTTTACACTGGACACCACCGCACCGACCGCGGTGAACAGTCTCTCGTTCTATGATTCCGGTTCCAGCAATTCAGACAAGATCACTAACAGTGGATACATTTCGGTCAGTGGTCTGCAATCCAATGTCACCTTGCAATACAGCCTGGACAATGGTTCGAGCTGGAATCAAGGGGAAATTTCTGGCACCTATACCTTTATGGGCAGAGTGACAGTCTCTGGCGATGGCGAAAAGAATGTGTTGATTCGTCAGATCGATACCGCTGGCAATGCCTCTGCAAACAGCAGCGTGTCGTTCACGCTGGATACCACGGCGCCCGTGACACCGGCGATTGGATTCACGGACTCTGGCTCTTCCAGCACCGATTTGATTACCAATAGTGGCGTGATCACCGTTGGCGAAATCGAAGAAAACGCCAGCTGGCAGTACAGCCTGAACGCGGGTTCCAGCTGGACAACTGGCTCAGGCAGCTCGTTTACCGTGACAACAGCGGCTACCTACGATGTTCGTGTGCGTCAGACCGATGTGGCTGGCAACGTCTCCAGTCAGGCCAGTCTCGCGTTCACATTGGATGTCACTGCTGCAGAAGGTTTCCCGGCGCTGACCAAGGACAGTGGCACAAGCGCGTCGGATCACTACACCAATGATGGTCGGGTGACTGTCACGGGTATCGAGTCAGATGCTACTTGGGAATACCGCATTGGCAATGACAGCGGCGCGCAGTGGGTGTCGGGATCGGGCAACAGCTTTGAAGTCAATGGTGCCAACAACGGCGGCAGTGACGGTGCAAAACTGGTGTATGTGCGTCAAACTGACGTGGCGGGTAACGTCTCGACCGAGCGGGCCTTGAGCTTCACGCTGGATACGATCGTACCTGCAAGTCCATCAGTGACGCTGAGTTTTGACAGCGGCTCTTCAGACAGTGATTGGGTTACCAGCAGTGCCACAATTCTCATTTCCAATCTTGAATCCGATGCGAGATGGGAATACAAACCAGGTGACAGCTCTGAGTGGATTTCAGTCAGTGGATCAACGCTCAGGTTTGAAGAGGACGACAACTACAACTTGCAGGTTCGCCAGATCGACAAGGCGGGCAATGTTTCTGAGGAATCGTTGTTCAGCTTTACCCTCGATACCACAGTAGACGCTCCAACGGTCAGCTTGGTCAATGACAGCGGCGCTTCAGACTCAGACCGTATCAGCAATGATGGTCGTGTCAGTGTTGATGGCCTGGAAAACGATGCCAGCTGGCAGTTCAGTTTGAACGGTGGGTCAAGTTGGACGACAGGTGAAGGCAGCTCATTTGAGGTAACAACTGATTCGAGTTACGACATTCGTGTACGCCAGACCGATCTGGCAGGTAACAGCTCA
>JAUSPW010000254.1 GCA_030652635.1 Pseudohongiella sp.
GTGATCGCCAGGCACCCAGTTTAAGTTATGCTGCCCAAAGTCCTGAATTGCATGAGGCAGAAGACGGTAAATTTGCAGGTGGTTATTTTTGGGACGGACGTGCAGTCAGTCTGGAACAGCAAGCTGTCTCGCCCTTGTATAGTCCAATTGAAATGGCACTACCTGATGTCTCGGTTCTGAAACAACGATTGCTGGAAAAAGATTTCTATCAACAGGCTTTCAGTGCGCTTTTTTCCGATGATGTCTGGAATGAGCCTGATGACCTGAATAATGCATTTGCGAGCGCGGTCGCAGCTTACCAGCGCACAGAAATATTTTCGCCGTTTGATTCTCGCTACGATAGATACCTGCGTGGGGAATACAAACCGACTTTACCTGAAACCATTGGCATGGGTTTGTTTTTCTCCCAGGGGTTTGCAAACTGTAGCCATTGCCATCAGCTTAATACCTTGCCTAACAGCGTTGGAGAAACCTTCTCCAACTATCAATACGAGAATATTGGCCTAGCAGCAAACGCGGCGCTGCGCGACGCCAATGGCAAAGGCGCTGATTTTGTGGATAATGGCTTCATGCAGCAAGGACGTTTCAAAGTACCGAGCCTGCGAAACGTCGCCATCACAGCCCCCTACATGCACAACGGCATTTTTAATGAATTGAGGACAGTGTTGCTGTTTTATAACAAATTCAACACCACTGGCGGTACCAGTCAGATAAATCCCGAGACACAACAACCCTGGGGTGAACCTGAAATAGATGGACATCGCGATATGGAAAAACTCAATGGTGGCATCCCATTATCGCGCCTGCATATGGACGCGCTTGAGGCATTCATGCGTATGTTGACTGATCAGCAATACGAACATCTGCTGCCTTGACGCACATAGCTCCAACTCTGCACACTACACATCCTTTTCAAACTGACACACAAACCCTGATCTATGACCGAGACCGGAAATTTGTATGCCGACTTGTCCGGTTTTTACGACTTGTTTTGTGCCGAGGTGAATTACGCCGAACAATGTGCGTTCACAAAACGTGTATTTGACGCTTTTTCAGCGTCGGGTGGTCAACAATACCTGGATCTTGCGTGTGGGACAGGTGCGCATATCCAGATAATGCAGAGCCTGGGATTTACTTCAACAGGCCTCGACAACAGTGCCCACATGCTTGAACAGGCTGCCAGTCGCTGTCCTGAGGCCAAGTTCATCTTATCTGACATGTCATCATTTCAAGGTAACGAGCAATATGACCTGATCAGCTGCTTTTTGTACTCGATTCATTACAGCCATCCTGTTTCCAACCTGAAACGCACCTTAAAGCGCACCTTTGACGCATTAAAACCGGGTGGTGTTTTTGTATTTAACACCGTTGATATTGACGGCATAAACAACTGCCACTTTGTCAGCACGCAAGTAAATACCACTAGCAGCCGATTGACCTTTGTTTCAGGCTGGAGTTATGCAGGGCAGGGTGAGGTGATGGACTTGCATTTGTCTATCACGCAGGAGCGCGCTGACACACATGAAACTACTGACAACACCATGCCTCGCGTCTGGCGCGACCGTCATACCATGACGGCTGTCAACATAGAGCACTTGAGCAGATGGCTGATCGAAACAGGTTATGAAGTTACCTTGCTTGAGCATGACTACAGCAGCCTGCAAGCCTGGTCACAGAACAGCTTTAACATTATTGTGGTCGCCAGCAAACCACAGTGAATTGCTGCCAACCATGAATTCCGCTAGAGTCAAACCTTGCTGTTGAAGACCAATAGTCGCCCTTTTTCAGATTGGATTCGTTTATGACCACGATAGGAACGCCCTTATCACCCAATGCCACCCGCGTCATGTTATTAGGCAGTGGTGAACTTGGCAAAGAAGTCGCCATAGAGTTGATGCGGCTGGGTTGCGAAGTGATTGCAGTTGATCGTTACGCCAACGCGCCTGCTATGCAGGTGGCACATCGCAGCCATGTGATCAATATGCTGGATGGTGCAGCACTGCGATATCTGGTTGAGATGGAACGGCCCTCCCTGATCGTGCCCGAGATTGAAGCCATTGCGACGGATGAGTTGGTCAGGCTGGAGGCCGACGGCTGGCAGGTGATACCTACGGCTCGTGCTGCACAACTCACCATGAATCGCGAAGGTATTCGTCGCCTTGCTGCTGAGGAATTGGGCTTGGCAACCTCACCGTATCAGTTTGCGCAAACCAGAGAGCAATATCTTGATGCTATCAAACTGGTTGGGCTGCCCTGTGTAGTCAAACCTATCATGTCATCATCAGGCAAAGGCCAAAGTACAGTCCGCACGGAATCTGAAGCGCATCATGCTTGGGATTACGCTCAGTCAGGCAGCCGCAGCGGTCAAGGTAAAGTCATCGTAGAAGGTTTTATCAACTTTGATTATGAAATTACACTGTTGACCGTCAGGCACCGTGATGGCACGGTTTTTTGTGAGCCAATAGGTCATCGACAAGAACGTGGTGATTACCGCGAATCCTGGCAACCGCAAGCTATGTCTGAGATTGCATTACAAGAAGCACAGCGCATTGCGGCTGCAGTGACTGAATCATTGGGCGGTCAGGGGATTTTTGGGGTAGAGCTGTTTGTCAAAGGTGACAAAGTCTATTTCAGTGAAGTATCTCCGCGTCCTCACGACACGGGTCTGGTCACCTTGCTGTCACAGAATCTGTCAGAGTTCGCTTTGCATGCCAGAGCCATTTTGGGACTCCCAGTACCTGTCATAAGGCAAATGGGACCTTGTGCATCGGCGGTGCTGTTGGTTTCAGGACATTCACGTGACATGCAATACGGTAATTTGCATGAGGCCTTGGCCGAACCTGACACTGAACTGCGGCTGTTTGGAAAACCTGAAGTGAACGGAGAACGCCGCTTGGGTGTTGCACTGGCCAAAGATGAAAGCACAGAACTCGCGATACAAAAAGCCTTGCGAGTGATCAGCAAGATCACTGTGAATTTGTAAGTGACATGCCCGTTGCTAAAACGGGCAACAACTTTTAAGTGTCATGGTACCGTGGTGGTGATTTCGGTAATTCTCAATTCACCACTGATGAACTCGCCTTGCGAGTATGCGCCAACCCAGATGTCATAACGCCCAGCACCGGGATTACTGATTGTGATGACGGGGTTTAATGAGGAGGGAGCGTCATCGTTGCATGACCAGGTTCCATCAGGTTTATTGATGATCAACGTAGCATCCTGTCCACCGGTGTTTGCCACAAAATACAATTGCAGAGTCGTGCTGGCGCCGCTCCAGCTCAGTTTGTAGTCCGGCGCGCTTGATGCAAAACCTCTGCACTCATTGCCATAACCAGCGTCAGCGACATCCACCGAACCACCCGCACTGATGGTCACC
Source organism: Pseudohongiella sp. (assembly GCA_030652635.1). Classification (GTDB taxonomy): domain Bacteria; phylum Pseudomonadota; class Gammaproteobacteria; order Pseudomonadales; family Pseudohongiellaceae; genus Pseudohongiella. The sequence goes on from JAUSPW010000254.1 coordinate 3,377, forward strand.
ACATGAGGATCTGGCGTAAACCCGGCGGCCAGCTCCGCCGCCCCGAAGTAGGGTTCTGCGGCAAAATCGAGTCCGGCTCCGATAGCATCAACACCGGCATCCAGATTCTCAAAGCCGGCACCATCAACAAGTGCCAAAACCCCGGCTACCGTATCGTTCCTGTCAAAACTACCAATCCATACGTCGTACTGCCCAGCCGGCGCTTCAGTAAACAACAAGCCAGGATCTAGGGATTCAGCGCTTTCGTCATCGTTGCAGTGCCACAAGCCATCGGGTGCGTTCACAATCAAGGTGGTATCCGCGCTTTCATCTTCGGCAAGAAACATGATATTCAAGTCAGTCATGGCCTCACTTAACTGAATTCGGAAATCTGGATTGCTGGCAGCAAATCCGACACAGCTCTCGCCGATATAACTGACATCTACGCTGCCACCGGAAATCAGGTCGGTAAAATAGGGCTCGATCAACTCGGCTGGGGTCAATGTGATTGCTCCAAAACTAGGTTCCCTTGATAAATCGAGTATTGAATCGGCCACACTGGAATTCACGCCTGACCATGATGCGACCAAGCCTTCGTCATCTTCCAGAATAGCCATGACAAAAGGAACCGCAAGCAGACTGCCAAGACGGCCGCCCGTCAGATTTTCTGTTCTGACACTGGTAGGAATGCCAATAAAGTCACCACGTCCATTCAACGCCATACCGCCACTATTACCCGGTGACATTTCCGCGTTGGTGCGGTACCACATGGGCAAACGTTCGCCTTTGTACTCACCAAACTGCACTGATGAAATAATCCCCGTTGTGTAAACCAGTTCGTCGTCACCAATACCGGGATAACCAAAAATGCCAACCGTGTCTCCACGCCGCACTTCACTGTTTTTATTACCGATTTCCTGAACGGTGATGTCAGGAATACGAACCCCAAAACTGCCATCACGCAATTGCCGGGCTGTTACCGCATTACCTTGTAAATCAGAGGTCAGTGTATAAACCGCAAAGTCATACTCTTGCGAGAAACCAACCAGATTGGCAATAAACATCGGTTGCGCTGGCGCGTTGGGATCTACCAGCACCGCAATGGTTGCCACATCAAAACCTTCAACAACATGCCGATTAGTGAACACCGTTGGTTTGTTATCAATAATGATCAAAGTGCCTGAGCCTGTTGCGTTGTCTACAATCACCTGTACCGCGGCACGAGAGGTTTCATCGATATCATAATCTTGGGATTGTGCAATGACAGCGGAGGGCAGGCCTACCAACAGGGAACAAAGCAGTACCAAAAAAGAACAAGAGGGCAGTGACTTACACATTTTGTTGTTTCCGCGAACAGGTTGTTGGTGGCATTATCCGGCAGCGGATCCAAAAAGAACATCACCCGCACGGGTGTAGCAAAAATAACAAGAGGATTGAAGCCATGACTCCATTTAAACGGCAAAGTGTTTGTCTATTGGGCATTGCTCTAAGTGCCAGTATGTTCTCCGGCGCTTTGGCAGCCCAGGATCAACCGATTGACGAAGCAGCCTTTGATCGCGTGCGCACGGTTAATATTCTGCAAGAACCCCGGCATAGAACTGTGCACACCGACGGTCATCTGCGCTTGATTGATGTACAGATCAATCCTGCAGATACCACCCTGCCGCATACACATGACTCAGCCATTATGTACACCTTTATCAGCAATGGCGCTGGGCCCCTTAACGGCAGGGTATCTAGCACCACAAGTTATGTAGACGAACACTTCACACATCGCGTCACAAATGAAGGACCTGGCCTTTTCAGGATCATAGCCTTGGCCAACTATGGACCTGCCGTTGCAGGCACGGTATTGCCTGTTCAGGGACTAAATGTGCAAGCTCAACTTGAAAATGCCTGGTTTCGCTCATTCAGGCTGGAACTGGCCGCTGGCGAGAGCAGCACCCAGATCACACATGCCTATCCGATTGCTATCGTCCAAGTGAGTGACGGACGCGTTCATATTACGCGCGCTGATGGAATTACCAATGAGCTTCAGTCTATGGGCGATTGGGCATGGCGAGCAGCGGGGCAGGCTTATCAGATTCATAACAAATCCGATAAACCAGTTTCGCTTGTGATTAACGAAGGGCTGCGCTGACACGCCTCACTCATCTGTAAAACTCATGGTGCGGTCGACTTTTAATGGCCCCCATGCCTGACATACGGGCATGACTTCCAGCGTGTTGATATTGACATGCGCAGGCGTGCTGCATACCCAGAAAATGATCTCTGCAATGTCTTCAGCACTCAGAGGTTTGGTGCCTTCATATACTTTATCGGCTTTATCTTTTGCCTGATCAAATCTGACCAATGAAAATTCAGTTTCGGCCATACCAGGATCGATATTGCTGACTTTGATTTTTTTGCCAAGTAAATCCGCGCGTAACTCTCGGCTGAACATCTGTACAAAGGCTTTGCTGGCACCATAGACATTGCCGCCTGGATAGGGCCAATGCCCAGCCGTTGAACCGATATTAATGATATGTCCGTGATCGCGCGCAACCATGCCTGGTAAAACCAAACGTGTCATGCGCACCAGCGCTGTTACGTTGGTAGCGATCATGGTTTCCCAATCGGTCAGATCAGCCTCGTCAGCCGGGGATAAGCCAAGTGCCAGACCAGCGTTATTGATTAACACGTCGGGTTGGTCAAAGGGTGCCTGCAGACTTGCTAAAGCATTTTGTACAGCCGTCGCATCGGTAATGTCTACACAAAGCACACACACGTCACACTGCGACGCGAGTTGCTCTGCCAGGTCGTTCAGGCGATCAGCGCGTCGCGCAAGCAAAATCAACCGATGCCCGGCTTGTGCAAAGCGCTCGGCGCAGGCTTTGCCAAATCCGGAGGACGCACCGGTAATCAATACAGTTTTTTTCATAATAAGCTATCCGCAGCACGGTCCCTGAAAAGATCATGGTCATGATGCTACATTTTTTGGGTAAATGGCGCACTCAAAAATGCTCGCTAGCCACCCTGTTTAAGGTCATAAAAAAAACGGGGGCAATAATTGCCCCCGTAAAAAAGACCGGACCAGCAGGAAGCAGTGTTGATCCGGTGCCTGCCTTCCTTGACAGGGCGCTGTTGCCAAATGACGGGTGTGAGACGTCATCCAAGCGTTGG
>JAUSPW010000256.1 GCA_030652635.1 Pseudohongiella sp.
GGCAGCCAGATCATCGATGTATTAGGAAATGTCCCAGGATTTGTACTATTCACAGGCGAGCCAGCTTCACAACTTGGCACCTCCGGACCAAATAGCATTCCGGCAAGCTTGCCGCATGTGAATTTTGAATTGGGCGTGATCGCCGGAAATCGCTCCATAAGCCCAATATTTTCCCTGGCACTTCCCGACCGCGACGATGGCAAAGTCACGGTTGAAAGCACCAAAATTGAAGGCATGCAGGACTTCATAGAAGTGCCTTATACCCATACCTTTATCATGCAGCGCGATGCGGTGATCCAGCAGGTTATACACTTCTTACAAGCCGGAACGTTTAATCACACCAGCGCAAGCTCCAATCTGTAGTATTACTACAAAAGCACTCTTTTGCGGCCAGATATCGACTGATTGGCTGCATTTGGAGTATTCTTGCGCGCCCAAAAGCTGATCAAGAACCCGGGAACCATGAAACAGAAATCTGATACCAGCAAAGCCACGACTCAAAAATCCGCTAAGTATGTTTACAACTTTGGCCGCCAGACTGATGGCAACGCTACTATGCGCGCCCTACTGGGCGGCAAAGGCGCCAATCTGGCAGAGATGGCAGCCATTGGCCTGCCTGTTCCTCCCGGATTTACCGTAAGCACTGAAGTTTGCACATATTTCTACGACCATGAGCGCACCTATCCCAAGTCATTACCCAAAGACGTCGAGCGGGCAATGAACCTGATTGAGGAGCAAATGGGACGACAATTTGGCAGTGGCGAAAACCCATTGTTGGTCTCTGTGCGCTCCGGTGCACGCGACTCAATGCCCGGCATGATGGATACCATTCTTAACCTCGGCCTCAACGACAAAACCGTTGAAGGCCTTTCAAACATCTCCGGCAATCCGAGGTTCGCGTGGGATTGTTATCGTCGTTTTATCCAGATGTATGGCGATGTAGTCATGGGTGTACAGGCAGCTGACGAGGAGTCTGAAGACCCTTTCCACGCCTTGCTTGATGAGATGAAGCGCGCCCTTGGCAAAGAACTGGACAACGAACTGACTGCCGACGAACTGCGCGAGCTGGTCAATCGCTACAAACTGCTGATCAACAAAACGACTGGCAAACAGTTCCCGCAAGATGTGTATCAGCAACTCTGGGGCGCAGTCGGTGCGGTGTTTGGTTCATGGAAAAATGACCGCGCCATTCTTTATCGCCAACAATACGGCATCCCGGCTGACTGGGGCACGGCAGTCAATATTCAATCCATGGTGTTCGGTAATGCTGGTGATGACAGTGGCACTGGTGTCGCCTTCACACGCGACCCGGCCAGTGGCGAAAAAGTATTTTACGGCGAGTACCTGACCAACGCTCAGGGTGAAGATGTCGTGGCGGGTGTGCGCACACCCAAACCGATTGCAGCAATGGAAAAAGAGTTGCCGAAGAATTTTGCGGACCTCGAAAAAGTGCGCAATCGCCTCGAAAAACACTTTAAAGACATGCAAGACTTTGAGTTCACCATCGAAAATGGTCGACTTTTTATTCTGCAGACCCGCAATGGCAAGCGCACCGGCCTGGCTGCGATCCGCATTGCTGTGGAAATGAATAAAGAAAAACTGATTGACCAGAAGACGGCCTTGCTCAAGATCCCCGCAGAGTCCGTA
>JAUSPW010000268.1 GCA_030652635.1 Pseudohongiella sp.
TATTCGCAGCCAGCGCTGCTTGAGCAGGTGTCGGACGAACTCAAAAAAAATATGCAGGGCAAGTCGTGTTTCAACTTCAAATCGATTGAACCACGGTTGCTTGACGAGTTGGCTGTCCTGACAAAAGCAGGGTACAACAGCTACAAAGAGCAGGGGTTTGTTTAGCAGGCTGTTAGCCAGCTTTAGAAGAGTTTGTAAGGCAGTCGATTCAAACCGGAGATTCTATGAAAAAAATAATTATCTTTGGCAACTCAGGCTCCGGGAAGTCAACGTTGGCCAAACAACTTGTTGACGAAGGATTGTCTCACCTTGATCTCGACATTCTTGCCTGGCTCCCCGTGAATCCGCCCGAGCGGCGCCCGCTGCAGGAAGCCTTTGAGCAGATTGACGAGTTTATCCGCAACCATGACGCGTGGGTTATTGAAGGTTGTTATGCGGACTTGCTCGAGTTGGTGAAACCGTTCGCTAATGAAGCAATTTTTATGAATCTGTCGATCGCGCAATGTCAGCAAAACGCGCGCAATCGGCCATGGGAATCGCACAAGTATCCGTCAAAACAAGCTCAGGATGATAACCTGCCGATGCTGCTGGATTGGATTGCGGGTTACCATCAACGGGATGACGTGCTGTCATACACGGCACACCGGGCGCTCTTCCAGAGTTTTCAGGGCAAGAAGGTTGAGATAACCAGCAATTGATCCTACGATTACCTTCGGTTTAAGAGCCTTTGAATCTCGTTGTTAACAAGGATAGGTTTGAATGAGCAGTATTAGAGCCGCAAAATTATCAGATGCCAAAAATCTGGCCATGTTGGCCGAAAGAACTTTCAGAGATACATTTTCTGAGCAGAACACGCACGAAAACATGGATGCGCATTGCCTGGCAAGTTACGGTATCGAAATTCAATCACACGAAATTTGCAGTTCTGAACACGTCACAATCGTTGCTGAGGAAGACGAAAAATTAGTCGCCTATGCACAGTTAAGATGGGGCGCGGCGCCGAGCTGTGTGTCGGGTTGCGCTCCTGGTGAAATTCAAAGACTTTACGTTGACAAACATTTTCATGGCAAAGGCCTCGCGCATAAATTAATGGAGGAATGCCTGAAAATACTCAAGGAATGTGATTCGGACATGGCTTGGCTGGGTGTTTGGGAAGCAAATCCAAGGGCAATTGCTTTTTACAAAAAATTTAACTTCAAAGAAGTCGGAGATCACGTGTTCCCGCTTGGGATCGATCCGCAAAGGGATATTATTATGACACTATCACTTAAAAATTAGTGGATGCCCCACGATCGTTGTTCATCAATCGGCTACCCACATTTGGAAGTAAGAGGCTAGGCATCACGCGCAGCACCTTGATCGCAGCGGGTGGGTAGGAGTAGCAATCGGAATACCATTTCCAACATGGAAAAAACTCTATCGGGTTAGAGCCACCAATGGATTCAAGCCACACTGCAGGAGCCCCCGGAAATGAATGACACCGTTTTTGAAACTGAGCGCCTGAGCGTTCGCCGCTGGCGCGACGAGGATGTTGTCGATCTGATAGCGGTCTACGGGGACGCTGATGCCATGAAGTGGGTTGGCGACGGCCAGCCCATCAGCGAAGAACAGTGCTACCGATGGCTTGACGTTACGCGCCGCAATTACGTGACGCGGGGTTATGGCATGTTTGCCGTTGAGCTGCGATCATCACCTGAGGTCATTGGCTTCTGCGGCCTTGTTCACCCCGACGGGCAAGCGATGGCAGAAGTCAAATACGCCTACTTGCGTCGTTATTGGGGACAGGGTTTGGCAACCGAAGTCTTGCGTGGACTGGTCAGTTACGCAGTCACCTCACATGGTTTGTCACACATCATCGCAACCACTGCACCGGAAAACCATGCATCACACGCTGTCCTGATCAAAGCAGGAATGCGTCGGGGCGAACTACGGGCAGATGAGGATGGCGGGTTTACGCAAGTCTTTGAGTACTGGAAGACGCTGTAATGTAATAGACTGAGACAGTCATCAAGGACTTGAATAGATTTCGAACCAACACGGAGGCTGACGTATTTAATGGAAACCAATCGTTATGCAGTGGGGAAAGTGATACCTGTCATTTGCAGTTGTGTCTTGATTGGCACATTGTTTGGTGTCAACGCAATTGGTCAAACCTCGCACGATGACACCCCTGAAGAACTTTCAGTCATGAATCAGTTGGAAAATGATGCCACCAGAACTCCCTTATCCACGCCAGAGTCCGTGCCTGCAAATAGCGCTACGCCTTTTACAAAAGATTTTGTATCAGCGAATTTGGCGTTAATGAGCCCGCTATTTATCGATGAAATGGCACGTAGATTAGAGTCAGCTTCATCTGAGGAAAAAGGCGAAATATTAAGAGGAATCAGGTCATTTTTTGAGTCTCTGGACACGCTGGATTCACCACTGGTCAGCCAAATTGTCAGTCTCCTTGTGCGCGAAATTGCATACCGTGATTTTGCCGGATGGACACCCCCATATGGTGCTTCAGGGGAAGGTATCATCAGTGGCTTTTTCCTCTACGAAGTGCCTTTAACAGAAGCGGGTAAAAATGCCTTGGAAGAAAGATTGAGAAGTCGTCAGGATTCTTATATCAGCGACATAGATATATTGCTATCAGGCATACATAACATTGAAGGCGCCGACGCATTAATCGATGCCCGGTATCATGATTTCGATTTTGAGACTGAGATACAAAGCCCGACCGCCACATCAGCAACGTTTCAAGGTTTGTGGTCTAAATGGAAACGTAACGGTTCCTTGGCCGCAACTGTGATAAAAGCACGGCAAGGTGATGAAGAGGCCCTTCAAAGAATCCTGCGTGCTGTCGATCATATAGAATTGCCAAAAACGACTTTACACGAGCAATTGCTTGACTTGGCACTTACAAGACGCGATGAATTCGCAAGTTTACTAGTGCCATACGTTTTTTCAGACGACTGGGCAAACCCTAATAATATCGGAATAAAAGCAGCTTGGGCGCCAACTCAGACCCTCATTCGAATGTACTCAGCGTACCCTTATTATAATTTCTATCTTGACGCACTCGAGATTGATCCATATAACGCAGTAGAGTTTTCAGTAATAAAAGCCAGAGAATGGGTAATGAACAACGTGCCTCGCGATGTACTCGAAGCGGCTGGTGTAGTCTCGCGCTAGAGGACGTTTCTACGCTGTAATGTAATAGATTGAGACAGACATCAAGGACTTGAATAGATTTCGAACCAACACGGAGGCTGACGTTTTTAATGGAAACCAATCGTTATGCAGCGGGGACATTGATACCTGTCATTTGCAGTTGCGTCTTGATTGGCACATTGTTTGGTGTCAACGCAATTGGGCAAACCTCGCACGATGACACCCCTGACGAACATTCAGTCTTGAATCAGTTGGAAAATGATGCCACCAGAGCTCTCTTATCCACGCCAGAGTCCGTGCCTGCAAATAGCGCTACGCCTTTTACAGATGATTTTGTGTTAGCAAACCTGGCCACTCCCCTATTTATTGACGAGCTAGAACGCCGAATGGAATCAGCTTCAGCTGAGGAAAAGGGCGAAATATTAAGAGGAATCAGGTCATATTTTGAGTCTCTGGACACGCTGGCTTCACCACTGGTCAGCCAAATTACCAGCCTCTTGGTGCGCGAAGTTGCATACCGTGATTTTTCTGGATGGACACCAGCATACGCCGATTCAGGGGAGGGTATTATCAGTGGATATTTCCTGTACGAAGTGCCGTTAACAGAAGCGGGTAAAAGTGCCTTGGAAGACAGATTAAGAAGTCGGCAAGATTCTTATATCCGCAACATAGATATATTGCTATCAGGCATACATAACATTGAAGGCGCCGACGCACTAATCGATGCCCGATATAATGATTTCGATTTTGAGGCTGAGATACAAAGCGCGATCGCGACATCGACATCGACATCGAGTCGAGGCTTGCTAGCTAAATGGGACCGTAATGGATCCTTGTCCGCAACAGTTATTAAAGCAAGACAAGGTGACGAAGAGGCCCTTACCAGAATCCTGCGTGTTCTCGATCATATAGATTTACCTAAAACGACTTTACACAGGGAGTTACTTGACCTGGCACTTATAAGACGGGACGAATTTGCTACCTTCCTTGTGCCCTATGTTTTTTCAGATGACTGGGCAAGCCCACTTACTATTGGTGTCAAAGCAGCGTGGTCGCCCGCGCGGACCCTCATTCGAATGTACTCAGAGTATCCTTATTATGATTTCTATGGAGACGCAAAAGAGATTGATCCATATAACGTAATAGAGTTTTCAGTAATAAAAGCCAGAGAATGGGTAATGAATAACGTGCCCCGCGATGTACTCGAAGCGGCTGGTGTCGCTGGCCAGTAATTGGGCTTCTGCTTTGCAAGCAAGCCCCCTCCCCCGGTACAAATCTTGCTATATCCCTCACAGAGTCTTGAATCTGCGTAAAAACCCCGGTTTTTAACGTATTTTTATGGCTTTGCGCCCCGTAAACGGGCACTGGTTTTGCGAGCGCGCCAAAAGCAGGCAGCAGGTGTCGGCGCGTGCAAACAGTTTGACCTGTCATGAAGCAAGGGATTGTTGGGCTGACAGGTTTTGGACCACGGTTTGATGAAAGCGACACAACAGATATTTCGCGTGCGACGCAAGTACAACGTCTGGGTAGGCAACGAGACGCTGGAGGACTACGCGCTGCGTTTTACGGCCGTCAAGGCGCGTCGCTGGAGCATCGAACACGTCGCCAAAACCGCGCTGGGCGCCACGGCCTTTCTGGCGTTGGAAGCCATCGCGGCCACCATCACGCTCAGTTACGGTGCAGTGAATGCCGTGGCGGCCATGCTGGCGGTGGGACTGGTGATTATTGTGACCGGCTTCCCGATTGCCTATAACGCAGCCAAGTATGGACTGGATATTGATCTGCTGACCCGGGGCGCCGGCTTTGGTTATTTGGGCTCCACCATCACCTCGATGATTTACGCCTCGTTCACGTTTATCTTTTTTGCCATTGAGGGCGCCATTCTGGCGTCGGCCCTGCAGGCCTTGTTGGGCATTCCGTTGTGGTTGGGTTACATCCTCTGTGCCATTGCGGTGATTCCGATTGTTACGCATGGCATCACCATGATCTCCAAATTTCAGGTCGGCACCCAGACCTTCTGGCTGACGCTGCAATGTACGGCACTGGCGGTGGTTGCGTGGTTTGAATTTGCACGCGTAGACGACTGGGCTGCCTATATGCCTGACAGCACCAGCAGCGGCGTCAGCGGATTTAATCTGGGTTTGTTTGGCGCCTCAGCCGCCGTGTTGTTTTCACTGGTTGCCCAAATTGGCGAGCAAGTGGACTACCTGCGCTTTATGCCGGAAAAAACCAAAGACAATGCCCGTCGCTGGTGGTTCTGGTTGTCGTTGGCGGGCCCGGGCTGGATTCTGATAGGCATCATCAAAATGCTGCTGGGCTCCTTTCTGGCGTATATCGCCATCACAGCGGGTGACAGTCCTGTGCGCGCGGCAGATCCCACCTACATGTACCAGATGGTGTTTAACTACATCAGCAGTTCACCAACGCTGTCGCTGGTGCTGGCG
>JAUSPW010000282.1 GCA_030652635.1 Pseudohongiella sp.
AAATCCACCAAGGGGGAGGGGGGGGTATCCAGCAAATCCACCAAGGGGGAGGGGGGGGTATCCAGCAAATCCACCAAGGGGGAGGGGGGGGGTCCAGCAAATCCACCAAAGGGGGGAGGGGGGGGGTATCCAGCAAATCCACCAAAGGGGACAGAGTAATGTAATCAGCCGCCACCAGTTCAACTTCGGTGCCTTATTGAACATGCGGGCGGTGACTATTCGGTGAACGTTCCATTGTGCACAGCTAGGGTTGTCGATCAGGCGATAAGGATTACAGGTTCACAAGTGCTGGTCAGCAATCAAGGATGCTTTGGCATTAACCAGATCCGAGGGGTTGCTGAATTAGAATTCGATATTGTGGTCATCGATGGCCAGCGGGAATGGCAAACAATAATACCGAGGGCTTGACGCGAGCAACCAACAAGCCGGTGCCAGGAAACAATCAGTAAGCTCCCTCCTGGGTTTTAAATCGATGGCGCGTGCTGCAGGTGCTGACGAAAAAACACCGAACTGTTCCACGCCGCCCAGCTGGAAAATTTTTTCGGGTGGGCCCGGCTGGAAAATATTTTTTTTGTGCGCCGCTGGGGGGGAGGGTGGTAAAAATCCTCAAAGCCTTTGCCGCTGCAGTACCGCTTCGACCCCACGCGTAGAAAATTTTCCCTCGTTCGTACTTTGAGTACGAGCAATACGAGGTACGAGGTTGCAAGCGCCAGCCAGTTAAGCAGCCCCAATATTTCGCACCCGCAACTTCAGGATTTTTTTTAGAGGAAAAAGTGACGACTTCCAAAATTGCAAAAATACAGACAAAACCGGCATTTGAAGCACCTGAATCGCCGGTTTTTGGCAAAAAAACACCAAAAAAAGCCCCTTGTTTTTTGCCTGTTTTAGACCTCTTTTCAGAGCGCAAAAAGGCCGCTTGGCATGGTTTGGCCACCGCGCTCGGAAAAATGGGCATACTGACCGACGCTGACTTTTATGCGCTGGAAAGTCTGTGCGACTGCTTTACAGACATGCTGGACTGCCGGGATCTGATCGCCCGCCAGGGGCGCACCTATGAATTAACGATCGCACAAGGCGAAAAGCGCGTGCGGATGAATCCCGCTGTTCATCAGCTTCAAGCCGCGCACGCTCAGTTTAACGAGTACCTGGTTGAGTTCGGTATCAGACCAGATTCAACCAGGGTAATTGACATCGATGCCAGTGATGATGACCTGCTGGCGCAGCTGCTGAACCGCGCAGCATAGCGCCAGCAAGTAAAGCAGCCCTATTCAGGGGCTGCCTGTTGCTTTACCTCGGGAAAGTTCTCCTTGATCGCCTGGTGGACCAGTTCCAGGCACGTTTCAAAGTCAGGGTAAATCTCAAGCATCCATAAATGCATGGCCATGACCTCTGGTTCCCGATCAATCATGTACCGCCTATCTCTGAAACGGTCCAGCATGATTTCCTGTTCTTCGTATGTGAGGCCAGCCCACCCCTTTCGACGTTCCGGCTGCTGGCGCTGTCTTTGGTTGGGTTTTTTCATGTGAATTGGCCTTTATGCTGGCGCCTGGCATTCTTTAACTGTGTTGTTCAATCAGTGCAACGTAATTAGCAAGCTTTGCGCGCAGATCCAGAAGCGACTCGTAAGCCATCGTAGAAAGTGACACCCTGTCAAAATCAGTACAGCCCACCTTGGTTACCAGCAATCTCAACAAATCACGAACGTAGAGCAGTCTCAACTCATAATCTCGACCATAACTGTCATCATGAAAAGTCGCCATTGTTGAATCACTGATTTCATATGCTGCGTTGAGCGCAGAAGCGGCCTCCTCATAACAGCAAAAAGGATCTGAATCTTGGTCGACATCTTCATGGCCATCATCGATGACTTGCATGATTAGCCAGGCTAATCGTTGCGCGCTGACCAAATGCCGATCCATACGGGTAAGGCCCGCAAGGTAGTCATGATCTACAAAGGCGGCTGCGCCAGTAGGTGTGTTGTTACCGAGGTTTTGCAAGTTTGTATTCATAGCAAGCTCCTGTTGTTCGTTCAATGCCTCAAATGAGGCGGCCAGGTACTTGAACACCGCAACAAGACGGCCCGCAGCTTTCCCCTTTCGGGTCTTGTATAACTACGCACTACCCAGCCATAAAACACAGGCAAAAAAAAGCCACTATCTGACGTGAGTGGATGACGCTTGTTGAGGTGTGTTCAGCACCGGAACAGAATATGCGCCACGTTGCATGGCGCAGTCAACAACAAGTTATGACTTCTGGGAATAAACCTTTCGGCATTACTTTTTGCACTTACACTGCACTTACGGTTTGGTTGCATTGTCAGTGCTGGCGCTTGTTTCTCTGTAATATCCTGTTATTAAACAAGTAATTGGTGCCCCGGGCAGGATTCGAACCTGCGACCTGTCCCTTAGGAGGGGACCGCGCTATCCAGCTGAGCCACCGGAGCAAATGGTGTTTAGTCTGGCAATATTGATAGCGGGCGCGATTATAGCAGTGAAAACTGAGTGGGTGCGAGGCAGGAATTCTTCAGAGTAGACTCAGCGCGCGGCGTGGCAGGCCATGTGCTGAATGACACCCGGCTTGTGGCAGGCGAGTTTGCAAATGCTGTAGTGGTAAGTCCTGGCACAGGGGTCCAGCTCGGCTGCTTCGTCAATAGCTGCCTGCATGTCGGCCTGCGCTGCTTTTTGCGTCAGGTACGGACCTGAGATGTTCACCTGAAGAGTCGGGGTGTCAGGATCTGTGGCTACGATATAAAAATTTTCAGAATTCATGAGTGTCTTAAATGGGTACAACGCGCTGTCTTTCGTAAAGAGAACGGCACCGGGGCCACTTTATTGCGTAATCCGAGACTTTTGATCTGCTGGCAACAATGGCGGCGCATTATCCTCCTTTAAATCTGCTTGTGCCAGCATTGCAGCAATAAATTTTTGACGTTTACAGCTATCCGGCGGCAAGGTAGGCTTCGGGTGTGAAAAACATCAGCATAATCATCCCTGTCATCAATGAAGCCGAGGCGTTGCGAGCCAACTTGCCGTTATTGCAGGGCTGGCGCGGCCGCGGTCATGAGGTCATTGTAGTAGATGGCGGCAGCCGGGACGATAGCTTGAGTGTATGTCAGGGGCTGGTCGATCATTTCTTAACAAGTGCCGCGGGGCGTGCCCGTCAGATGAATGCGGGCGCAGCCATTGCCAAGGGCGATTTGCTGTTGTTTTTGCATGTTGATACCTTGCTGCCGGATATGTCGGCAGAGTCACTTCTGCACAGAATGAGTGGCCCCCGATCGTATCATTGGGGACGATTTGATGTTCGACTCAGTGGGGGCCATTTAGCGTTTCGGGTCATCGAATCAATGATGAATCTGCGCTCTCGTTTCAGCGGTGTCGCTACTGGCGATCAGGCAATCTTTGTGCGGCGCACCACGTTCGAAAATGCTGGTGCTTATGCAGATTTACCGCTGATGGAAGATGTGCAATTGTCTAAAACACTGCTTGCGTTGGCTGGTCGCCCCTTATGCCTGCGCCTGCGGGTTCATAGTTCAAGCCGGCGTTGGGAAAAAAATGGCATTATGCGCACAGTCTGTCTGATGTGGTGGCTGCGATTGGCTTTTGTTATGGGGGTTGCCCCTGAACGCTTGCACGCACAATATTACGGCAATAAACAGGCCCGCAATGGCAGGCAGATTACATGAGCTATAACGATGTCAGGGTACTGTTTTTTGCCAAAGCACCGATCGCCGGACTAGTCAAAACCCGATTTATTCCACAGTTGGGGGTAGATGGGGCATTGGCGTTGCACAAGCAATTGATTGATCTGACCTGGCAGCGCGTAACAGACGGCGCTCAATGGCCAATGGAGTTATGGGTGTCGGAGTCCGGTCGGGAGGCCTGGTTTGCCGATATGTGCCCGGGACAAGCAATGTATGTGCAGCAAGGAGAAGATCTTGGCCAGCGTATGCGGCACGCCTTAACTCAGGCATTACAGCGTGCGCCTTATATATTGGTTATAGGTGCTGATTGTGTGTCGTTGGATACGAATTACCTGAACGATGCGATTTCGCGTCTGCGGTCGGGTGCCAGCGTGGTACTGGGTCCTGCGGAGGACGGTGGCTATGTGCTGTTAGGCGTACGTCACGAGGTGCCAGCAGGGCTGTTTGAGGATGTCGAGTGGGGTAGCGCGCGAGTTCTCGAGCAAACCCGTAGCAGGCTTCGTGCGATGTCTATTGACTGGCAGGAGTTGTCGCCACGCTGGGATGTTGATGTGCCGGGGGATCTGCCGCGATTGGCAAGATTGTTAACAGAGAATGCAAAAACGGGCGACCAGATCAGGCAATGCGTTCACGTTGCAGCTGAGTGACAAAGCGATTGATTGCAATTTGTTCGGTTCGACCCAGAGTGCCAAATCTGAAGCCAACGATGGTGTGATTGCGTTCTTGCACAAATTGCGCATAAACCGCATCAGCGTCGCATCGCAGGTCCTGATCTATCAAAGGCAAGTGTGTTGTGATGTTAAAGCTTTCCAGCATATCGGGCTCCGGAACAATCTTACCGTCTACCAGTAGCCGAAAACCGGTGGCGGACATGTTCTGGATACGTCCCTTGATGCCCTTTGGGTGGTTTTCACTTTTGCATGAGGCGTTCACCATCAATGTGCCCGGTACCCAGGCCCGGAACGCGTCGCGACGCTGCAGGTACAGTAGTTTTTCCGGGAAATCTATTTCGTAAAAGAGTCCGTTTGCATCCTTGCCCACTCGCGCCAGTTTAAGATCTTTGGCAAGCACCTTGATGCCATTGACCGACGCACGCAACGTAAATGGCGTGCCCGCCTCGGCGCGTTTGTGTGCTTCACCAGTAGAGAACTCATCCAGCACAAAATTCTTTTCTTTTAAATTGACTGACAGGACCATCGATGCAAAAACGGCCCCTGAGTTATCAAACTGAATGCTGATGCTTGATCTGTCAGTTTGTAAGGCGCGCAACACAGCGTAAATATCACCCGTTGAGGTGTAGTGTCGTTCCTGGTTGAAGTTAGTGGCCATGGGTGAATCGCCTTGCGGTCAAGAAGCGCTTATGCGCTGCCAAGGTTGCGTTTTTCATTGCTGCCGGTGGTGGCACCATGGCTGGTGTACAAGTTGGTCAAAGGAGACGATCCACGCAGTATGCCCAAAGCTCGTTGGGTGTTGATTCTGCTGCGATGCACAATAATATTATTGGTTTCTGTCAGTTCTTTGCAGAGTTGTAAGCGGCTTTCGATACTTTCTATCAATTCGGCAAGCACAAGATGTTCAGGGCTGCGGCTGAGCAACTTGCGCAAATTAGGGAGACTGGTTTGGTCGTCTTTTAACCCAGCTTTGGCAAGCAATTGGCGGCGCGCGAAATCATCACTTTCCAGCGTTGCGAGAATTATCTGCTTTTTTTGCAATAAGCTGTTCAGTGTGTCCAGGTCACGTTTTTCAAGGCAGGCTTTCTCTTCAAGCAGCAGCGTCGAGAGCGCATCAAGCTGTAAGCGATCTTTTTCAAGTAATCTCTGCAGCTCGGTGCTGATCATGCTGACATGGCCTCACATTAACACGTAGTCAGCCCAGCGATACGCTCTCAAATCAGGCTGAAACTTAGAATCTCTCTTCGAAGGCAAGGATTTTATCTGCCAATCGGCCGCTGTCAACGACATATTGCCCTGCATTTATCTTATCGCGCAGTTCTGTGACACGCGCCGCGTTTACTTCGGGCAAATCACGGATGCTGGTTTCCAGCGCCTGCAAGTCTGCCGCCTGTGTACTGATTGACACAGCATCGGCACGTGCTTGCGAAGCGTTTCCCTGATTACCGGCCGGACGACTACCAGCGCTTGCTCCGGGAGCAGTCTGACCAGACGATGACTTGACAGCGCTTCGGCTGTCAGAGGCCGGTGCGGTGCTGTTGCTAATCGTTGGAATACTCATGCCTAATCACCCATAACAGTTGAATATAAACAGCTTGTTTCTTGCTTACCCTCAAGTAGCGGCCGTCAGTGCTATAACTTTAGACCAAAACGTCAGATTAATGACGCTTTTTCTAAAATATTACTTTTACTTCTCCGGGGCCAGTCACAATCGCCTGAATTACCCTGTCAGACCGGGTATTTCTGATCTGAATCTGCTTGCCAGACTCGCCATCCTGCAGGGCGATCCCTTGTTGTCGGATCACAACCCCCGCTCGCTCAGCGGTTACCACAACAGTTTCGCCACGTTTCACCATCAAGGGTGTGCTCAGCATGTCCAGGCTTAACACGGCATCAGTGTTGGTGTGTCGCTTGACTTCCATACCAAGCGCATCGTCAATACTTTCAATAATCTGGCCGCGGATCATCGAGACGTCAACCTCTCTGACGGCGATGTCAGTGGCTGTGATAACCGCGCCACGCGGCATATTGCGCAGCGTAACCACAGCGTCACGGTACACACGGACTTGCGCTGACACGTGTCTGGCCCATGGTGCTGTATCACGGCAGTCAACTTTTACGCTGACTCGTCCCCCTTGACCATTATGCCGGCTCATACTTGTTTCCAAGGGTATCGAGCAAACCGGAATCTGCAATCTCGGGTCAGCTGCGGGCAACTCAATTTCGATTCGGTTCCGGCTCAAATCAAAAGATTGTTCAATTGCCTGAAGCGCAGCAGAGGTCATTTCCTGGTGTCCATCACCCTCTGCTTGAGCGAACGTTGATTGTGCCGATAACAACAAAGTAGCCGCAGAGAACACTGCGAACAGGTAGTTGTACGTCAAAGATCGCAACTTAGAACCATGTTTGATAGG